>NZ_JBSGDY010000013.1:0-70346 GCF_053602615.1 Micromonospora sp. NPDC004336 | reverse complement strand
GTAGTCAGCCTCCCGACCGTACGCGTCGAGCAGCTCCTGGACATGTTGTCGAGCGATGTCCCGCATCAGCCCGAACCCGTCCTCCATGGCGGCGACGGCCGGCCGCTACTCCGCCCCGTCCGGGGGCGAGAGCCCCGAGGAACCCTGGGGCAGCCCTCTCCGCTGGGCGGCCAGCACGCCCGTCTCGGCCGGTCCCGTTTCGGCCGGTCCGGTCGCCGGTCGTGTCGCCGCCGGTCGCGTCTCGGCCGGGCCGGCCGCCGCCGGTCGTGTCTCGGCCGGGCCGGTCTCCGTCGGGCCCGTGTCGGTCCAGCCCGGCTACGCCGGGTCGCGCGGCGCCGGGGGGCGGCACAGCGCCGAGGACGAGCCGGACGTCGAGCCGGACTACTGGCGGCCCCCGGCCCGGTACGTCCCCGAGGACCCTCTGCTGCCCGCCGACGACACCCCGACCCTGGTGGACCTCGCCGCCCGGCGGGCACGCCGGGCCGCCGGCGAGGACCGGGCCGGGCGCCGACGCCGCGCCACCGCCGACGCCGTCGACGGGGCGTACTGGGCCGGGCTGCGAGGTGAGGCGAGGTGACGCGTACGACGGTGCCCCCGGTGGCCTGCGTCGGCGAGCCCCGGCTCACGGCGGGGTTCGCCGAGTTCGGACGGCTCGACCTGCCCGCCCACGAGGAGGTGCACGGGCCGCTCGGGCCGATGGAGCCGGCCGACCTGCTCCGGCTCGCCGAGGGCGTCCAGCTCACGGGCAGGGGCGGGGCGGGCTTCCCGTTCGCCAGAAAGCTCCGCGCGGTGCTGGAGTCCTGCGAGCGGCAGGACCTCGCGGCGGTGGTGGTGGTCAACGCCACCGAGGGCGAGCCGGCGAGCTGGAAGGACAAGGTGCTGCTCACCCGGGCCCCGCACCTGATCCTCGACGGCGCCGCGCTGGCCGCGTACGCGCTGGACGCCGAGGAGATCGTCGTCGGGGTGGCCGACGACGGGGTGGGCCACGGCTCCCTCGCCGAGGCGCTCCGGGAGCGTCGCATGCCGGTGCCCACCAGCATCGTCACCGTGCCGCACCGGTTCATCTCCGGCGAGGGCGGCGCACTCGTCAACGGGATCAACGGCCGGCCGCACATCCCGCCGGGCACCAAGAGGCGATCCAGCGACTCCGGCGTCGGGGGCCTGCCCACGCTGCTCTCCAACGCCGAGACGTACGCCCAGCTCGCGGTCGCCGCCCGGCTCGGCCCGTACGAGTACGCGGCCCTCGGCACCGACGACGAGCCCGGCACCGTGCTGCTGACCGTCACCGGCGCGGCGCGACGGCCGGCGGTGGTGGAGTGCGCCGCCGGCACCGGGCTGCGGGAGATCCTCGACCTGTGCGAGGCGCCGGCCGGCCCAGGCGTCCTGACGGGCGGCTACCACGGCAGGTGGATCACCCAGGAGGCGGCGGACCGGGCGGAGATCTCCCGCGGCGGGCTGGCCGCCGTGGGCGGCACCCTCGGCGCGGGAATCCTCGTCCCGCTCGGCGCGGACACCTGCCCGCTCGGCGAGGCCGCCCAGGTGGTCCGCTACCTGGCCGGCGAGTCGGCCGGCCAGTGCGGGCCGTGCCGCAGGGGCCTGCCCGACCTGGCCCGCGCCGTCGACCTGGCGGTCGCCGGCAGCGCCCCGGTGGAGGTGGTCCGCGCCGCCGCCGGCGACGTGCGGGGCCGGGGCGCGTGCGGCCACCCCGACGGTACGGCGAGGTTCGCGCTCTCCGCGATGCAGGTCTGCGCCGAGGACCTGCGGCTGCACACCACCGGGGACGGCTGCGGCCGGCGGGTCAGGGGCGTGCTGGGCCTGCCCGGCGCGCCCGACCCCGACCCGCGGCGGCTCACCCTCGACTGGTCCCGCTGCGACGGGCACGGGCTCTGCGCGCACGTCGTACCGGACTTCATCCGGCTCGACGCGAACGGCTACCCCGCCTTCCCGCCCACCCCCGTGCCGACGTGGCTACGAGAGGGCGCCCTCAAGGCGGTCAAGGTCTGCCCAGAACTAGCCCTACGCCTAACCCACCCCCACTAACCCCCACCCTCCCGCCCCTCCCTCCCCTCCCCGCCCCCCCGTCCGCGTCGATCTTGCACTTTGTGCCCCGACGAAAGCCGCGTTCCACGCGAATCGGGGGCCGAAAGTGCAAGATCGACGCGGACGGGGGGGGTGAGGGGCGGGGCGGGGCGGGGGAGGGGGAGGGGATGGGGGGCGGGGTGGGGGGTTAGCGGAGGGGGGTTAGGCGGTCGGTGTTCAGGCGGTTGCGGAGGACCTCCGGGACCAGCACCGAGCCGTCGGGCTGCTGGAACTGTTCCAGGATGGCCGGGAGGAGCCGGCTGGTGGCCAGCGCCGACCCGTTGAGGGTGTGCACGAAGCGGGTCTGCTTGCCGCCCGGCTCCCGGTAGCGGATGGCCGCCCGGCGCGCCTGGTAGTCGCCACCCCAGGAGACCGACGAGACCTCCTTGTACTTGCCGGTGCTCGGCATCCAGACCTCGATGTCGAGGGTCTTGCGCATCGCGGCGCTGGCGTCGCCGGCCGACAGCAGGCTCCGCTGGTAGTGCAGGCCCAGCCCCTCGACCAGGCTCTCCGCGTGGCCGACCATCTGCTCCAGCGCGGCGTCGGCCTGCTCCGGCAGGGTGAACTGGAAGATCTCCACCTTGTTGAATTGGTGGCCGCGCACGGTGCCGCGCTCGTCGGAGTGCGAGCCGGCGGCCTCCCGCCGGTAGCAGGGCGTGTACGCGAACACCTTCAGCGGCAGCTTCGTGGTGTCGAGGATCTCGTCCTGGTAGGCGCCGAGGATGGCCGTCTCGGCGGTGGGCAGCAGGAACTGCCCGCGCGGCGCGGACTGCTTGTCCAGGTGGTAGACGTCGTCGTAGAACTTCGGGAACTGCCCGGCGGCGAAGCCGGCGGTGTCCAGCAGCAGGTGCGGCGGGAGCAGGAACTCGTAGCCGGCCTCGATGTTCCGCTCGATCAGCCAGTTGACCAGCGCCCACTCCAGCCGGGCGCCCATGCCCGTGTACATCCAGAAGCCGGAGCCGCCGAGCTTGACCCCGCGCTCGTGGTCGACCAGGCCGAGCGCGCGGCTCAGCTCCACGTGGTCGCGGACCTTCTCGATCACCGGACGCTCGCCGAAGGTCTTGACGACCCGGTTGGCCTCCTTGCCGCCGGCCACCACGTCGTCGGCGGGCAGGTTGGGCAGCTCGCTCATCCGGGCGCGCAGCCGGGCCTGCACCTCGTCGAGCTGACTCTCCAGCTCGGCGAGCTGCTTGCGCTCCGCCTCCGGGGCGGTCGCCTGCGGCTCGGTGCCGGCCCGCTTCGCCTGCGCGTACGCGCGCGCCTCGGCCTTGCGGCGCTGCCGCTCGGCGTCGATCTCGCTGATCAGGGCGCGGCGTTCCTGGTCGAGCCGCTGGATCTCGTCCAGGGCCCGGGTGACCTCGGCGGGATCCAGTCGCTTCGCCAGCGCGGTCGCCACCGCCTCGCGATCCTTCCGGATCAACTCCATGTCGAGCATGCTGCTCCGTACGCCTCCGTCCGGACGTCTGGTGGACCCACCGATGCTACCGTCGCGGCCCGTCGCGCCCCGGCCCGGTCCGGGCGGCGCCCGCCGCTGCGCGCCCGGCTCGCCCTGCGGGCCTCGCTCCCGCGCCGGGCCCAGGCCCGCTCCACACCGTCCCCCGCGCCGGGCCAGGCCTGCATCGGGCCTCGCCTCCCATCGGGCCTCGCCTCCCACCAGGCCTCGCCCCGCGCCGGGCTGAGGCCCCGACCGCATCGGTCCAGGCCCGTGCCGGGCCAGGCCTGCGGCGGGGGGATCGAGCCGGACCGGCGGCGGCTCAGAGCCGGATCGGCATCAGGATCGAGAAGGCGTCGGCGTCGTCGGGGCGGCGCACGGCCAGCGGCGCGATCGGGCCGTCCAGCTCCAGCAGCAACTGGCCCGGGCCGGCGGCGTCGAGGGCCTGGAGCAGGTACCCGCCGTTGACGCCGATCCGGAGCGCGTCCTCCTCCTCGGCCAGCTCGTCCGCCCCGAACAGCCGCACCCCGCCCCGGCCGTCCGGCCCGAGCACCGTCACCGCGAGCGGCGCGCCGTCGTGCCGGCGGGTGACGACGGGGGCGTCCGCGCTGGTGAGGGCCGAGCGCAGGGCGGCGGCGTCGACGGCCAGCCGGTGCGTCGGCGCGTCGTCGGGCGCCGACGGCAGCAGCCGGCGATAGTCCGGGAAGTCGTACGGCAGGGCGGCGGCGTCGACCGTCCGGCCGGCGACGGAGAGCGTGATCGTCCCGCCGGTCACGGTCAGCCGCGCCTCGGGGGTGCTCCCCGCGCCGGTGTCGAGCAGGGCCCGTGCCTCGTCGACGAAGGCGACCGGGGCGAGCACCCGTACCGCCGGCCCGTCGACCCGGCCCGCCGCCCGGCCCAGCGCCATCCGGTGCCGGTCGGTCGCCACCAGCCGTACGCCGTCGACGTCGACGTCGAGCAGCACGCCGGTCAGCACCGGCAGGTCGGGGTCGGTGCCGACGGCGAAGCGGACCGCGTCCACGGCGGCGGCGAGGTCGGCGGGGGACAGCGCGATGCGGGTGGTCACGGGGCGCTCCTCGGAGTCGATAAGCGTACGGATCCGGGAGAGCTCGCGACGGGCGTCGGCGAGGCCGTCCTCCAGCCGGCGCAGGTGCGCGTCCAGCAGGCGGTGCACCTCGGCGGGCTCCGACCGCAGTGCGGCGGCGATCCCGGCCACCGGCATGCCGACCCGGCGCAGCCCCGCCACCAGCCGCGCGGGCGCCACCTGGTCGCCGGTGTACCAGCGGTAGCCGGTGACCGGGTCGACCAGGGCCGGCGTCAGCACCCCGGCCGAGTCGTAGAACCGCAGGGCGCTCACGGTCAGCCCGCTGGCCCGGGCCAGCTCGCCGATGCTGCGCAGGTCTCTCTCCACGGCGGTGATCCTGCCGTCTCGACCTGGTCGAGGGTCAAGCCGCCGACCGGGGCCCGTTCGACGTGAGCCGTTCCGCACCCCGCGTCGACCAAGCGTTCAGCGCGGGCCGTCCCGTACCCCGCGCCGATTAAGCGTTGAGCGCCGGCCGTCCCGTACCCCGCGCCGAGCAGGCCCGCTCAGCGCGGGCCGTCCAGCACCCGGAAGGTCATGCCCGCCCGGACCAGCCGGTCCAGCAGCGCGTCACCCATCGCGGTCACCGGGGTCACCTGGCCCGAGGTGACCGGCAGCTCGTCGGTGGCCAGGCAGAGCGCCGACTCGGCCAGCATCTTCGCCGTCTCGTCGTAGCCGGGGTCGCCGCCGGCCACCTCGGTGAGCACCCGCCGGCCGTCGCCGGTGCCGACGAACCGGACCCGGAACCACGACTTCGCCCGCTGCTGCGGCGTCGGCCCCTGCCCGGCGGCGAGCCGGCCGAACAGCCAGCGCCGGGCCGGCGGCACCCGCACCAGGCCGGTCAGGCCGCCCAGCCCGACCCCGGCGGCCAGCACGGTCGGCAGCCGCTTGACGGCGGCGAAGTGCCGGTAGCGGAAGTCGGGGCCGTACTCGGGGCGGGCGGCGGCCGAGCGGCGGACCACCTGCGGGTCGATGGTCGGCAACGGCACCGCCCACATGCCCAGCTCCTTCGACCGGGCGAGGCGACCGGGCACCGCGCGGACCCGCCGCCCGGTCGGCCGCGGCTCGACCCGCCGTCGCTCGCGCGCCGCCCGGGACGTCTCGGCCCGCCGGGACAGGGCGAGCAGCGCCGAGTGGTACGTGCCGGCGGAGAACCGCCCGCCCGCCCGCACGAAGCCGTCGACGGCGACCGGCCCGTCGGCCGGCAGGTGCCTGAGGGTGAACCAGACGCCCAGGTCGTGCGGGATCGAGTCGAAGCCGCAGGCGTGCACCAGCCGCGCCCCGGTGCGCACCGCCTCGACGTGGTGGCGCACGTACATCAGGTCGACGAACTCCGGTTCGCCCGTGATGTCCAGGTAGTCGGTGCCGGCGCGGGCGCACGCGGCGACCAGCGGCTCGCCGTGGTGGACGTACGGGCCGACGGTGGTGGCCACCACCCGCGCGCTCTCCGCGACCGCCCGCAGCGACCCGGCGTCGGTGACGTCGGCGGTGAGCAGGGGCAGCCCGGCCAGCGCCGGGTCGATCGCGGCGAGCCGGTCCCGGACGGCGGCCAGCCTGTCGGGGTTGCGCCCGGCGAGGGCCCAGCGCAGCCCGGGCGGGGCGGTGCGGGCCAGGTACTCGGCGGTCAGCCCGCCGGTGAAGCCGGTGGCCCCGAACAGGACGACGTCGTACGCCTGCTGCTCACGCATCCGCCGAGTCTGCCACCCGCGAGGGCGGGCCGCAGGGGTCGCGGGCGGCTCCGGTCACCCGGCCGGGGCGTCGGCGGCAACACCCGGGCGCGGCCGGCGCGTCGGCGGCCTCCCCGGCGCGTCGGCGGCCTCAACCGGGCGCGGCCGGCGCGTCGGCGGCCTCAACCCGGGGGCGTCGGCGGCCTCACGCCGGGGCGTCGGGGGTGAGGACGACACGGACGCAGCCGTCGGCGCGGTCCCGGAACAGCGCGTACCCCTCGGCGCCCCGGTCCAGCGGCAGCCGGTGGGTGGCCAGGTGTTCGGTGCGCAGCTCGTCGCGGGCCATCCGCTCCAGCAGCATCGGGATGTAGCGCTGCCCGTGCTGCCGCGCGCCCCGGACGGTGAGCCCCTTGTTGGTCACCGCGCCGAGCGGAAAGGCGTCGACGGCGCCGGTGAACTCGCCGAGCAGGAAGACCGCGCCGCCCTTGCGGCAGGCGTGCACCGCCTCGCGGACGGCGGCCGGCCGCTCCGCGCCGCCGGTGAGGCGGTCCGCCAGCGACCGGGGGCCGGACCCGTCCCAGGCCGCCCCGACCGCCTCCACGCAGACGTCCGGCCCCCGCCCGCCGGTGCGTTCGCGCAGCTCCGCGGGGACGTCGGCGAGCCGGTGGTCGATCGTCTCCGCCCCCGCGTGCCGCCGCGCCATCCGCAGCCGGTCGTCCTGGGCGTCGATGACGATGACCCGCTCCGCGCCGAGCAGCCGGGCCGCCCGCGCGGTGAGCTGGCCGACCGCGCCCGCGCCCCAGACCGCCACCACGTCGCCGGGGCGCACCCCGCCGAGGTCCGCGCCCATCCAGCCGGCCGGCGCGGCGTCCGAGGCGAACAGGGCCCGGTCGTCGCTGACCGGCTCCGGCACGGTGAACGCGCCCACGTCCGCGTACGGGACGCGGACGTACTCGGCGTGGCTGCCGGCGAAGCCGCCCATCGCCCGGGGCTGGCCGAACGCCCCGCCCGTCGGGTGCCCCCAGGCCGCCTCGGCGAGCGCCGGGTCGGCGCTGCCGTTGTCGCAGCAGGAGGGCAGCTCCCGCCGGCAGTACCAGCAGGAGCCGCAGGAGACCGACGCGCACACCACCACCCGGTCGCCGACGCGGTGCCGGCGCACGTCCGGGCCGACCTCGACCACCTCGCCGAGGAACTCGTGCCCGAGCACGTCGCCGACGGCCAGGAACGGCACCCGCCCGGCGAGCAGCGGCAGGTCGCCGCCGCAGGTGGCGCTCTGCCGGACCCGGACGATGACGTCGTGGCCGTTGCGCAGCTCCGGGTCGGGCACCTCGCGTACCGCCAGCTCGCCGGCACCCACCCAGCACAGCGCCCTCATCGCGGCGGGCCCGCCGGCCGGTCGACGGCGGAGCGGTCGGCGCGCAGCACCTCGCCGGTCTCGGCGAGCTGCTTGACCTCCCGCAACGCCCGGCGGATCAGCAGCCCGGGATCGTCGCCGACGAGGTGGGCGGCGAGCCCGGCGGGGGTCGCGCCGGCCAGCGGCCGGGCGGCCAGCTCGGTGCCCCGGCAGCCGGGCGCGGGGCGCAGCTCCACCTGCACCGCGCGGCCGAGCCGGCGCAGCGGCTCCGGCCAGCGTCCGCCGGGCAGCACCTCGCCGGGCGCGCGGTCGACGGTCACCACCTGCCAGCGCGCGGGCCGCGGGTCGGCACCGGCCGCACGGGGCCAGGTCGGCCGGCGTACGGCCAGCGCCCGCACCGCCGCCGCCCCGGCCGCCGCGACGAGGGCGAGCCCGGCCCCGGCCATCCCCACGATCCGTCCCACCGTTGCCTCCGTCCCCGGGCGCCCACCGCCGTCCTCCGTTCCCGCGAGGTCGGCGTGGGCGGCGACCCGGGCGGACCGGCGCCGGGGCGCGTCGTCGCGCGCGGCCGGCCGCCCACGTGCCACCAGGGTCGCCGGGGCCGGGGTGAAGCCGGCTCCCCCCGAAGGGGTGAACCGGGCCCGGCCGGGTAACCGCCCGCCGCAGGGCCTGGGGGAGTGGACGCGTCCGTGGGGGTGGGGCCGGATGCCGGAGCACGTACGGGACACCGGGGTCGTCGCGGTCGTGGGCGGGCCGGCGGGCGCGCCGCTGCTGGCGTCCCGGCTGGCCCCGGCCGCGCCGCCGGAGCCGCTGGTGCTGCGGCCCCGGCTGCTGCGGGCACTGGACGCGGGGACGGCCGGCCCGGTCACCCTGGTCCGCGCCCCGGCGGGCTGGGGCAAGACGACCCTGCTCGCCTCCTGGTTCCGGGCCGCCGGGGAGGCCGGCGCGCACCGGAACCGGGTGGGGGAGGGGCCGGTGACGGCGGCGGCCGAGGGCGCCCGGGAGGCCGGGGCCGGCGCGAGCCCGGGCGACTTCGGGGCCGCGGACGGGCCGGCGGACCGCGCCCGGCCGCAGGCGGCCTGGGTGTCGGTGGAGGGCGGCGACGACGGGGACCGGCTCTGGTCCTACCTGGCGGCGGCGCTGCGCGCGGCCGCCGACCCCGCCGACGACGCCCCGGGGCCACCCGTGCCCGACCGGCCGCCCCGCCCCGACCAGCTGGAGGTGCTGGCGGCGGCACTCGCCGCTCGGGAGCGGCCGGTGCTGCTCGTCCTGGACGACCTGCACCGGATCACCGACCCGGCGGCGCTGACCGGGCTGGACTTCCTGCTGCGCCACGCCGAGCAGCGGCTGCGGCTGGTGGCCGGCGCGCGGGGCGGGCTGCCGCTGGCCGTGCACCGGCTGCGGCTGGCCGGCGAGCTGACCGAGATCGGCCCCGACGAGCTCGCCTTCACCGGCGACGAGGTCGCCGACCTGCTCACCGCGCACGGGGTGGCGCTGCCGGCGGCCGGGGTGCGCCGGCTGCGGGAGCGCACCGGCGGGTGGCCGGCGGCCCTGCGGCTCGCGGCGCTGGCGCTGCGGGGGCAGCCCGACCCGGCCCGCTGGGCCGAGCAGTTCGGCGGCGACCAGCCGGACGTCGCCGACTACCTGCGCGAGGAGGTGCTCGCCGGGCTGGACCCGCGGTCCCGGGACGTGCTGCGCCGCTCCGCCGTCGCCGACGCCGTCTGCGCCGGGCTGGTCGACGCGCTCACCGGGCGGGCCGACGGCGAGCCGGCGCTGGAAGGCCTGGCCGGCGACGGGCTGCTCCGCCGCGACGACGGCCGCCCGCCCTGGTACCGCTGCCAACCGCTGCTGGCCGAGCTGCTCCGCGCCGAGCTTGGCCGGTTGCCCGCCGACGAGCTGCGTGACGTGCACCTGCGGGCGGCCGGCTGGTATGCCGGGAACGGGCGCCCCGCCGACGGACTGCGGCAGGCGCTGGCCGGCGGGGACTGGGACCGGGCCACCGAACTCTTCGTCGCGCACTGGCCGGAGCTGGTCCCGTACGACCGGGACGCCTCCGGGGTGCCGGCGCCCGCGCCCCCGCCGGCCGAGGCCGTGCGACGTGACCCGGAACTCGCGCTCGCCTGCGCCGCCGAGCGCGCCCGGGCCGGGGACGCCGGCGCGGCCGCCGGCCACGTGGACGCCGCCGTGGCCGCCGCCCGGTCGCTGCCGGCGCCGCGCCGCGACCGGTTCCGGCGGCTGGTCGCCGCGCTGGAGGTCACGCTGGCCCGGCTGGCCGGCGACCCGGGGGCGGTACGCGCCGCCGCCGGTCGGCTGCTCGCCGCCCGCCCCGCCGCGCGACCCGCCCCCGCCGCGCGACCCGCCCCCGACGCGAGCCGGGCACCGACGACCGGGTCCGCCGTGTCCGGGTCTGCCGTGTCCGGGTCCGCCGTGTCCGGGTCCGCCGTGGCCGGGCCGGCGGGGCCGGGGGGCGCCGCCGGGCTGCCCGCCCCCGATCTCGTCCGGCCGGCCGAGCCGCGCGGCGACGCCGCCGAGGACGCCGACGTGCGGGCGGTGGCCGGCGCCGCCATCGGACTGGCCGACCTGGCCGACGGCGACCTGCCCGCCGCCGGGCTCGCCTTCGCGCGGGCCCTGGCGGCGGCCCAAGACGCCGGGCGTCCGCGTACGGAGCTGGTCTGCGCCAGCCGGGCGGCGCTCCTGCACGCCGTGCGGGGCGAGCTGCGGGCCGCCGAGACGCTGGCCCGGGACGCGCTGGCGATGCCGCCCTGTCGGGGCTGGTCGTGCCGGGAGGACTGCGGGCACGCGTACCTGGCGCTGGCCCTGGTCGCGCTGCACCGGGACCAGCCCGAGGAGGCGGAGGCGCACCTGGCGCTGGTCGGCCCCGCCACGGGCGAGCCGACCGTGGCGGCGACGGCGGCGCTGTGCCGGGCGTACCTGCTGCGGGACGCCGGTGACCTGCCTGGCGGGCACCGGGCGCTGGCCGAGGCGCGGGACCGGCTGGCCGACCGGCCCCGGGCCACGGAGCTGGCGTCCTGGCTGCTGGCCGCCGAGGCGGACCTGCGCGGGGCGCGGGGCGACCTCGACACCGCCCGGCGCCTGCTCGCCGACCGGGTTCGCGACACCGCCGCCCCGCCGCTCGCGGTCGCGCTGGCCCGGGTGGAGCTGCGTTCCGGCGACCCGAGAGCCGCCGGCTACGCGCTGCCCGACTGGGACGCGCCGGCGGCGGCCGACTGGCCGCTGCCCGTACGCCTGGACGCGGCCGTGCTGGACGCGGTCCTGGCCCGCCGGGCGGGCGACGAGCGGCGGGCCGGCCGGGTGCTGGAGCGGGCCCTCGACCTGGCCGGGCCGGAGGGGTTCCGGCGGGTGTTCACCCGCGCCGAGCCCGGGGTCCGCGATCTGCTCGCCGCCCACCTCGACGCGGGCACCGCGCACTGGCCGACGGTCAGCGACCTGGTCCGGGGCGTCGACGCGCCGGCCGAGGCGGGCTCGGCGGGCCAGGGCGCGGCGGGGCTCGACGAGCCGCTGACCGAGCGGGAGCTGACCATCCTGCGCTACCTGCAGAGCATCCTGTCCAACGTGGAGATCGCGGCCGAGCTGTCGCTGTCGGTCAACACGGTCAAGACCCACGTCCGAAACATCTACCGGAAGCTGGACGCCACCCGCCGCCGCGAGGCCGTCAGCCGCGCCCGCGAGCTGCGGCTGATCTGAGCCCGCCTACGCCCGGGCGCTCGCTTTCAGGCGCGGGCCGCCGGTGCGGCGGCGGCCGGGGTCGAGCGCGGGAGCCGGACGACGGGGCCGCGGCACGCGGGGCCGGCGCTCAGCCGGTGGCGGCGGCGTCGACGGCGGCCAGGAGGTCGGCCAGGTCGTACCCGGCGTCGTGGCGGATCCCGTTGACGAACAGGGTCGGGGTGGCGTCGACGCCGCTGCGGATGCCGCCGACGAAGTCCTGCCGCACCCGGTCGCCGTGCGCCTGCCGCTCCACCTCCGCGGCGACCTCCTCGGCGGGCAGCCCGAGCTGCGTGACGCCGAGCGACAGGTGCACCGGGTCGAGCTGGTCCTGGTGCTCGTAGAGCCAGTCGTGCATCGCCCAGAACCGGCCCCGCCGCCCGGCCGCCTCGCTCGTCTCGGCGGCGTGCTCGGCGTACGGGTGCATGTTGACGATGGGGAAGTGCCGGTACGCCAGCCGCACCGTCTCGGCCCGCTGCCGCAGCACCTCCTGGAGGTTCTGGTACGCGGCCCCGCAGAACCGGCACTGGAAGTCGGCGTACTCGACGATCGTCACCGGCGCGTCCAGGGGCCCGCGGACGTGGTCGTCCTCGGTCACCGGGGTCCGCAGGCGGGCGGTGACCTGCAGTGGCGTCGTCATCCGGTCGACCCCTTCGGCTCAGTCATGTCTCCCAGGCTGGCCCGGGGCGGGGTGAGGGCGGCTCACCCCGCCCGGGTGGTCCGGCGACGCGGGCGGGCTGGTCCACCGGTCGTCGTCGCCGGGCAGACGGGCGCCTCAGCCGAGCACCGGGGCGACCGCGATGTGGTTCTGCACCTCGCGGATGCCCGGGGCGTTCCAGACGGTGCGTTCGACCTCCGCCCGCTCCGGCATCGAGTGGACCAGCCCGCCGAGCACCACCGTGTCGCCGTGGACCCGGACGTCGATCCGCTCCGCCTCGGTGGCCCGGTTGCGGGCGAGCGCGTCGACGATCCGCTCGGCCAGGGCGTGCCCGTCGGGCCGCACGTCGGGACGGACGGTGATGCCGTTGCTGACCCCGCGTACGCCGGTGAGCCGGGCGACGGACCGCTCGGCGGCGCGGCGCTGGTACTCCCAGTCGACCTCGCCGTGCAGCGTCACCCAGCCGTGCGAGACGGTCACGTCGAGCCCTTCCAGGGGGACGAACGCGTCCCACTCCAGGGCGTGCCCGGCCGCGGCGGCGATGTCCGGGTCGGCGCGTTCGGCGCCGGTGCCGAGGCGTACGGCCAGGTCGTTGGCGACCGCCCGGACGCGGCCGACCCGGTGCGCCGCCCGCTCGGCGGCCCACTTCTTGGCGTAGCTGTCGACCCGGCCGGTCAGCGTGACCACGCCCTCGGAGACGGTCACGCCGATCTCGTTCGGCCGTACCCGGGGTTCCCAGGTCAGCTCGTCGAGCACGGCGGACTGGATGTCCCGGTCGGTACGGCTGATCGTCGCGATGGCCATCTGTCCCTCCTCACTGACGGCTGCCCGGTGCGCACGGGCCCGCCGGAGCCGATCCTGGCGCCGGCCGGGGTGAGGAGCCCTCACCCGACGGGGGTGACGAGGACGCTTGGGAGCGCTTCCAAGCGGACCCGGGATCGGCTAGGGTAAGCGCGTTCCTCGGGTGCGGGAGCCGTCGCGCCGATGTCGGGGCCAGGGCAGCCCCGGCGCGTTCCGCACGTCCCCGTTGCCGGGTGTGCCGGCCGTCATGGTGCGGGCCGGCAGCTTCGCCGACGCGGACCGGCCGAACGACAGCCACGTCGCGTTCTCCACCGACGGCGGGGCCAACTGGTTCCAGGGCACCGAGCCGTCCGGCGTGAACAGCGGCGGCACCGTCGCGGCGTCGGCCGACGGCAGCCGGTTCGTCTGGGCGCCGGGCGACGCCGGCCAGCGGGTGGTGCACTCGGTCGGCTTCGGCACCTCGTGGACCGCGTCGACGGGCGTCCCCGCCAACGCGACGATCGAGTCCGACCGCGTGAATCCGAACAAGTTCTACGCCTTCGGCGGCGGCAGGCTCTACGTCAGCACCGACGGCGGGGCGAGCTTCACGGCCTCGGCCGCCGCCGGCCTGCCCACCACCGGCAGTGTCAGGTTCAAGGCGCTGCCCGGCAGGGAGGGCGAGCTGTGGCTGGCCGGCGAGGGCGGGCTGTGGCGCTCGACCGACTCCGGCGCGACCTTCACGAAGCTCGCGGGGGTGAGCACCGCCGGCAACGTCGGCTTCGGCAAGGCCGCGCCCGGCCGGACGTACCCGGCGCTGTACCTCTTCGGCACCGTCGACGGCCGGCCCGGCGTGCACCGCTCGGACGACACCGGCGCGACCTGGGTGCGGATCAACGACGACCGGCACCAGTACGGCAACGCGGGCGAGGCACTGACCGGCGATCCCCGGGTCTACGGCCGGGTCTACCTCGGCACCAACGGCCGGGGCATCCTGGTGGCGGACCGGCTCGGCGGCGACCCGACCCCGACCCCGACCGGCCCGAGCCCGACGCCGACCGGCCCGAGCCCGACGCCCACCGGCCCGAGCCCGACGCCGACGCTCACGCCGCCGCCCGGCGGGTGCGCGGTCAGCTACCGGGTGACCGGCTCCTGGGCCGGCGGCTTCCAGGGCGAGGTGGTGGTCCGCAACACCCGCCCCACACCGATCACCGGCTGGACGGTCGACTGGGCCTTCCCGGACGGCCAGCGGATCACCCAGCTCTGGGGCGGTACGCACACCCAGACCGGCCCGGCGGTCACGGTCCGCGACGCCGGCTGGAACGGCGGACTCGCCGGGGGCGCCAGCACCACGGTCGGCTTCCTCGGCAGCTGGACCGGCGCCAACGGCCCACCGAGCGCGATCGTCTGCACCAGCCGCTGACCCGGTGGTGGGCGGCGCACCCGCTCGGCCGGACGACGCCGACGGGCCCCGGCCGACCGGGTGGTCGACCGGGGCCGGTGGGGCAGTCGGGTCAGCCGTCCAGGCCGACGGGGGAGCTCGGCCGGTCCACGTCGACGAACTCGATGTCGTCGGCGGCCCGGTCGCGGCTGCCGGCCGCCCGGGCCGCGGTGCCGGCGGCCCAGCCGATCGCGGCGCCGGCCAGCGCGGCGGCGGCCAGCAGGGCCCAGGGCAGCGCCGGCCGCCGGCCGGCGAGCGCGTCGAAGGCCAGGGTGGCCCGGCGGCGCGCCTCGTCCGCCGCCGAGCCCACCAGGTCGCCGGCCTCGTCGGCGAGGCCGGATCCGTTGCGGCGGGCCGACCGGACGGTGTCGCCGGCGGAGCTGACCGCCGAGACCAGGTGTTGCCACGCCTGGTCCGCGATCCGCTCAGGCTTGCTGCGGCGGTCCAGCAGGTTGGTTCCGAACATGGTGGGTTACCTCCTCGAAGGTGCCGAAGCCGACGGCCACTTCGGACTTCGACGTCGCACCGGCGGTCACGGTTCGCTCGCCCCCGCCTGTGCCCGGTCGGGCGGCTCCGCAAACCCCGGCCGGGTGGCTCCGCGATCCCCGGCCCGGTGGCTCCGCGATCCCCGGCCCGGCGGCTGCCCAACCCCCGGTGGGGGCCACGGCCGCCGGGCGGCCCGCGCGTCAGCGGAGCGTGACCACCGCGGTCACGCCGCGCGCGAAATCGTCGTCGTCATCGTCGTCGTCCCCGCCGCCGCCGAATCCGCAGGCCAGCACGAGGGCCAGCAGCGCGCCGACCCCGGCCAGCGCGGCAAGTCTCCTGATCATCGATCGCCTCCTCCGTCGCGGCCCCGCCCGTCGAGCCGATGCTAGGCAGCGCGGGCAACGCGCGCGGCGGAAGCGGCCAGGGCACGCCCGGAAGGTCGGGTGTCGGGCGGTGTCGACGGGGGACCGCTACCCTGGGTCGGCGACGCGTCAGCGCCAGCTGATCGTTGGGTAAAGAAGAAGTCAAAAGTCCGGATAAGGGCGACCTGGGGTGCCCTCGTCCGCGAATTGCTCATCCCGAGGGGTGGCGACCGAGGCCGTCGGAGGAATACTCTCGGTCGCGGCCCGCGTACTGATGAGGCGCCCGTCGGACGGGCGAGTGGAGGTGCTCGCGTGAGCCTGTCGATCGTGAAGTCGGTCCTGCCCGGAGGTGTCATCGAGATCGCCCCCCGGGGCGAGATCGACGTCGACACCGCGTACGAGGTGCGTGAGGCGATCGCCGAGGTCCTGGCCAAGGGGCGCCCCAGCCGGATCGAGCTCAACATGAGGCTGGTCACCTTCATCGACTCGGTCGGCATCAGCGCGATGGTCGCCGGCTTCCAGACCGCCGAGGTGAGCGGCGTCAAGCTCGTCGTCACCGAGCCGAGCCGGTTCGTGCACCGGCAGCTCTGGGTGACCGGCCTGCTCGGCCTCTTCGGCGCCCCCGAGCCCTACTACGCCGGGGCGCCGACCCCGGAGGTGCTCCCCGGCGCCTGACCGGAGGCGCTCCCCGGGCGCCTGACCGGCCGTCGGCGAGGGGCCTCGGTCGCCGCCTGACCGGCCGTCGGCGAGATGCCGCAGTCACTGGTCGCCGGCGAAGGGCCCCGGGCGTCGGCTGGCCGCCGTCGGCGAGGTGCCTTCAGTCGCCGCCGAGGCCCGACAGGTCGACGTCCGCCACCTCGGTGACCGCGCGGATGGCCGTCACCGAGGCGTACCCGTCGGCCAGCAGGGCCAGGTCGGTGCCGGGCTGCACCGCCTGCCCGGGCTCCTCCAGGGACGTGCGCACGAAGCCGTGCCCCGACTCCGCCACCGTCATCTGCACCTGGCCGAAGCTGGCCAGCGTGCCCCGGCGCACCCCGCGCAGCCGGCCGTGCGGCAGGTCCGGCGCGTTGACGTTGAGCACGCTCTCCGCCGGCCCGGCGGTGAGCCGGGGCAGCAGGTCCAGGGCGACCCGGGCCGCCGTCGACCAGTGCCGCTCGGCGTCGCGTACCCGGGCGGCGGCGGCCACCGCGGCGCCCCCGCTGGCGGCCGTCGCCTCCCCGGCCGAGAGCACGTCGAGGGAGACGGCCATCGCCCGGCAGCCGTTCGCCGCAGCGGTGAAGGCGGCGCCGACGGTGCCGGAGTGCAGCACGGCGCGGCCGGCGTTCGCGCCCCGGTTGATGCCGGAGAGCACCACGGTCGGCGGCGCCCCGAACGCGCCGTGCACCGCGATCAGCGCGATGAAGCCGGGCGAGCCCCCCACCCCGAACGCGGGCACCCCCGGTAGCTCCGGCAGCGGGTGCTCGTGGACCACCACGTGCCCGTTCCGCTCCACGGCGGTCATCGCGGCGCTGGTGCCGCTCGCCTCCTCCAGGGGAGCGGCGACTACCACGTCGAGACCCCGGTCCGCCGCCGCCCGGGCCAGCGCCTGGATGCCCGGCGCGGCGATCCCGTCGTCGTTGGTGACCAGTACGCGCAGCGTCATCGCTCGCCCGCCCGGTCGGCCAGCTCGTCGGGGGTGGTGCGCTCCTGCGGGCGGCTGCCGGCCGGCACGAGCCGCACCCGGTCGACCAGGCCGGTGATCGAGTCGAGCCGGCCGGTGCCCAGGCCGTGCCGCGTCACGTTCAGCGCGCCGGCCGCCGCCCCGGTCCGGATCGCGGTGCGCACGTCCCCGCCCCGGGCGACCACGGCGGCCACCCCGGCCGTCATCGAGTCGCCGGCCCCGCGCGGGTCGGCGGCCTGCAGGCGGGGCATCTCCACCTCGAACACCTCGCCGTCGACCAGGGCCAGGGCCGGCTCGTCGGCCCGGCTCACCACGACGTTCTCGGCGCCGCCCGCGTGCAGGTCGTACATCGCCCGGGTGAGCTGCTCCTCGTCGTCGCCGCCGGCCCGGCCGTCGGCGATGAGTTCCTCGTGGCTGACCTTGAGGAAGAAGACGCCGCTGTCCAGCACCGCGGTGAGGTGCTCGCCGGCCAGGTCGACCACCACCCGGCCGCCGTTGGCGCCGAGGTCGGCGGCGAAGCGCCGGTAGAGGTCGGCCGGCACCAGCGAGGGCTCGTTCGGCCCGCTCAGCACGCTGACCGTCGCGCGCAGCCCCTCGCCGAGCGCCAGGTTGTAGAGCTCGTCCAGCTCGTGCCGGCTGAGCGGTTGGCCCGGCACGTCCACGATCTCCCGTCGGGACCCCTCGCGCCGGTCGTGCACGTACCCGCCGCTGCCCGAGTCCCGCAGCACCACCTTGAGGTCGACCCCCTCGCTGACCAGCAGCGGCTCCAGCACCTGGCCGATCTCGCCGCCGAGGGCGGTGCAGAGCACCACGTCGACGCCGAGCGACATCACCATCCGGGCCTGCCAGACGCCCTGGCCGCCGGGGTGCAGGTGCAGCTCCGGGGCGTCGCTGGGCTGGTCGACGGTCACCGTCAGCCGGGGCGTGGGCGCGAAGACCATCACGTGCCCGCTCATCCGTCGTACCCGTTCATGCTCCGCCCTCCGTCGACCGACACACGTCGTGACCTGCCAGAAGCCGACGGTAGTCGCAGAGGTGGGCGGGTGGTCGACATCCGTACGGGGACCGGCGCGCCGTTGCCTCGGTGCCGCGGGTGCGCGACGATCGGGCGACGCGACGGTGGGGAGGCCGGATGCTCAGGCGAGGTTCCTTCAGCTACACCGTCCAGGCGCGCTGCTCGCCGGCCGAGGCCGCCGGCCTGCTCGCCGACCCGGCCCGGCAGGAGGAGCTGCACCCGCTGATCGTCCGGGTCCGCCGGGTGACGCCGTCCCGACCCGGCGCGCGGGCGAGCTATCTCATCACCGACCGGCTGGCCGCGGGGCCGCTGCGCCTGCCGGTCACCTACCGGGCCGACGTCCTGGCCGACGGGCCGGACGAGGTCGTCACCGTGGCGCGGCAGTGGCCGGCCACCACCGTGCGCAACCGGACCCGGCTGCGTGCCGAGCCGGACGGCGTCGTCCGGATAGAGGTCGAGATCACCCTCGCGGCGCCCGCGCCGCTCTTCGGTTACGCCTTCCGCCAGGCGCGCGCCGCCCACCTGGGGCTGGCCGCCCGGCTCGGCGCCGCCCTGGACCGCCGCCCGCCCGGCTGACGGCACGCCAGGGCCGCCCGGCCGGGACGGTCCGGCACCCGGCGCGGGATGCGGTCCCATGGGCCGAGCGGCCGTACGCACGGCGCGGCCCCGGCGACCCGACGGGCGGGTCACCGGGGCCGTGGGGCGTCAGTAGACCGACAGGTGCACGTGGTTGGTGTGGTCGCTGGACGGGTCGCCGTTGGCGCCGCTGTACGACTTCCACCCGCTGCTCGGCAGCCAGATCTGCCTGTACCAGATCACGTAGAGCACGGCGAGCCGGTCGGCGTTCTTGACGAAGTACGTCGCCAGGTTGTTGCCGTACGTCCGGTCGCCGCCCGTGGCGTCGCCGCCGAAGCCGCCCTTCTGCGCGGCGAAGTCGCAGGCCCGGCCCTTCGGGTGCTCCCCGGAGCCGCCGGGGCGGTAGCAGGAGACGTAGCGGGTGAAGCCGGCCGCCTTGGCCTGGTTGAGCGCGTGCAGGGTGCGCGGGGTGATGCAGCCGTTGGCGGGGGTGGGGTCGTTGACGCTGCACGACTCGGACGGCCAGGAGCCGTCGGAGTTGCGCGGCGCCGGCTTCGCCGTCGCGGTCGAGGTGCCGCGCGGCGCGCTGCCGCTCCCGGCGGACTGCTGTTGCTGCTTCCGGTTGGCCACCGTCAGCGCCCGCTCGGCCTGCTCCTTGCGCTTGGCCATCAGCGTGACCTGCTTGCGCTGTTCGCGGATCTCGCCGTCGAGCGCGAGCTTGGTGCGGACGGCCGCGTCGCGGGTCTCCTGGAGGTCGCGCAGCGCGCGGTCCTCGTTGGCGGCCACCGCGTCGAGGGCGGCGGCCCGGTCCATGAAGCCGTCCGGCGAGTTGCTGTTGAGCAGCGCGGACGCGGCGCCGAGCCGGCCGGTGCGGTAGGCCACCCCGGCGATCTCGCCGACCTTGGCCGCCCGTTCGGCGAGCTCGGTCTCGGTCGTCTTGAGCTGCGCGGCGAGCTGCCGCTGCCGCTTGACCGAGGTGTCGAGGGCCCGCTTGGCGTCGAGGTAGCCCTTGCTGGCGGCCTCCAGTTGGGCCCGCAGGGCGGGGGTGCCGCCCTCCGCGTCCTGTCCGGGTGCCGCGGCCGGCAGGCCGGCGCGGGGGGCGGCCGTCGCCGGGGCGGCGGTGACCGGGGCGACCGCGGCGCCGAGGGCGAGCGTCGCGGCGATCATGGCCGCCATCCGGGCGGCGCGTCGTCGTACAGGTGCCATCACTGGCATACACGTGTCCTTCCGTCAGCCGCCGACCGGGTTAGCTGACGGGTTCGGGACGGAAGATCCCTACCGCTGACGCGGATGCACCCCACGAACATGGTTCCCCGGTTCGCCCCGCCGGGCGATTAGGCGGCGGCCGTCGCCGGCACCGGTGGGTGCCGCCTGGCGAGGGCCGGGTCCGAGCCTACCGGTGCCGGTGTGACTGATGCAGCGGGTGTGACTGAGGGTGCCTGTCCGCTTACCGTCAAATCCGACATAAGTCGACAATACTCTCCCAGATTTAAGGTTGTGCTCATTACCACTCAACCGACCCGCAGACCCCGGGGGACGCTCCCGGCTCGACCTGCAACGTGGCGTGCTCGATCTGGAAGTCGTCGTGCAGGGCCGTCCGGGCCGCGCTGAGCACCGCGCCCACCTCCGCGTCCGGCTCGGTCGTCAGGTGCGCCGAGGCCACCTCCATCCCGGAGGTCAACGTCCAGACGTGCAGGTCGTGCACCTCGGCGACGCCGGGCACGGCGGCCAGGCGGTCGTGCACCCTGGTGACCTCGAGGTGCTCCGGGGCCGCCTGCACCAGGATGCGCAGCGCGGCGCGGCCGAGGCGCCAGGTGCGGGGCAGGATGAACGCCCCGATCGCCACGGCGACCACCGGGTCGGCCCACCACCAGTCGGTGGCGGTGATCAGCAGGGCCGCGCCGATCACGCCGAGTGACCCCAGCAGGTCCCCCAGCACCTCCAGGTACGCGCCCCGCAGGTTGATGCTCTCCTTGGCGCCGGAGCGCAGCAGGGCGAAGGCGCCCACGTTGGCGAGCAGGCCGAGCACGGCGACGGCGAGCATCGGGCCGGCGAGCACCTCCGGCGGGTCGCCGAACCGGCGTACCGCCTCGACGACCACGTAGACCGCGACGCCGGAGAGCAGCACGGCGTTGGCGAGGGCCGCCAGCACCTCCAGCCGGTAGAGGCCGAAGGTGCGCTGCGGGTCCGCGCCGGCCCGCCGGGTGGCGGTGATCGCGGCGAGCGCCATGCCGATGCCGAGCACGTCGGTGAACATGTGCCCGGCGTCGCTGAGCAGGGCCAGCGAGCCGGTGCGGAAGGCGGCTGCCGCCTCCACCACCATCAGGGCGGCGAGCAGCGCGAACGCGGCCCAGAGCCGACCCCGGTGGCGGTGCGCGGCGTTCGCGACCGACCCGTGGTGGTGGTCATGACCTGCGCCCACGCGTCCACCTCCGTCACCCGTCCGGACCCGCGTCCAAGCTATGTTCACATCGCAATATGTGCAAGTGACCGCCCGGCGGCCGGGGGCTCAGCCGACCGGGTCGACGGTGGTCAGCCGCTGGGTGGCCCGGGACAGCGCGACGTAGAGCGTCCGCACCCCCGAGCCCGGGTCCGCCCGGATCTCGCCCGGCGCGACCAGGACCACCCCGTCGTACTCCATGCCCTTGGCCTCCAGGCTGGTCACCACCTGCAGGCGCGGCGCCCCCAGCCCGCCCAGCCACCCCGCCACCTCGTCCCGGCGGGGCACCGGCGTGATCACGCCGACCGTCCCCTCCACCTCGGCGAGCAGCGCGGTGGCCGCCTCCACCACCGCGGTCTCCAGCCCCGCCGGCGGCACCACCAGCTCGACCGGGTGGACGCCGGTGGAGCGCACGGCGACGGGCAGCGGCAGGTCGGGGTGCAGCCGGCGGATCTCGGCCGCCGCCACCGCGAAGATCTCCGCCGAGTTGCGGTAGTTGGTGGTCAGGGTGAAGTGGTGCCGCCTACGCCGGCCCAGCGCCTGGTCCCGGGCCCGGGCCAGCTCGTCGGGGTCCCCGGTCCACGCCGTCTGCGCCGGATCGCCCACCACCGTCCACGAGGCCAGCCGCCCGCGCCGGCCCACCATGCGCCACTGCATCGGCGAGACGTCCTGCGACTCGTCGACCACGACGTGCGCGTACTCCCGGTAGTCCTCCGGGCGCTGCCGCGCCGCCTCGCGGGCGGCGCGCTGCCGGTCGGCGTGCGTGCTCAGCTCGCGGACCCCGCCGGCCAGCTGGAACGGGTCGCGCCTCGGCCGGGCCGGCTTCACCGGCTTGCCGAGCAGCGCGTCCAGCTCGTCGAGCAGCGCGATGTCGGCGACCGTCAGCCCCGCGGAGTCCAGGCTCCGGTACGCGTCGCCCAGCAGCCGGATCTCCGCCCCGGAGAGGATCCCGCCGGCGTACCGGCGCAGCCGCTCCGGGCGGGCCAGCCAGCCGAGTACGTGCCGTGGGTGCAGCCGCGGCCACCACGCCTTGAGGAACTCCCGGAACTCCGGCCGCTCGATGATCTCGTCCTCGAACGCGCGCTGCTCCGGCAGCCGGCCGATGCCCAGCCGGCGGGCCTGCGCCCAGAGCGCGGCGAGGACCCCGTCGAAGCCGGCGCGGCGCACCTCGTTGCGGCGGGCGCCCCGGGGCATCGCCCGGTCCCGGACGGCGTCCAGCTCCCGGCGGTCCAGCCGGAGCAGCGTGCCCCGGTAGAGCAGGCGCAGCTCGCCCGGCCCGCCCGGCACCGCGTCCCGGGCGGCCCGCTCCAGCACCCGGCGCATCCGCAGCGAGCCCTTGACCGCCGCCACGGCCGGCGGGTCCGTGCGGGTCGCGCTCATCCCCGGGAAGAGGGTGCCCAGCGAGTGCAGGGTGGCGGTGTCCTCGCCGAGCGAGGGCAGCACCGAGGCGATGTACTCGACGAACACCGAGGACGGGCCGACCACGAGGATGCCCCCGCCGGCGTACCGGCTGCGGTCGGAATAGAGCAGGTAGGCGGCCCGGTGCAGGGCCACCGCCGTCTTGCCGGTGCCCGGCCCGCCCGACACGATCGTCACGCCCGAGCCGGGGGAGCGGATCGCCTCGTCCTGCTCCCGCTGGATGGTGGCGACGATGTCCCGCATGCCCCGGCCGGTGGCCTTCGAGAGCGTGGCGAGCAGCGCGCCGTCGCCCACCACCGCCATGTCGGCGGGCGCCGCACCCGGGTCCAGCAGGTCGTCCTCGATCCGGGTGACCCGTTCGCCGGAGGACTGGATCGTCCGCCGCCGCACCACGCCCAGCGGCTGCGCCGGGGTGGCCTGGTAGAAGGCGGCGGCGGCCGGCGCCCGCCAGTCGACCACCAGGGTCGTCGCGTCCTCGTCCCGGATGCCGAGCCGCCCGACGTGCAGCACCTGCCGGTCGCGCAGGTCCAGCCGCCCGAACACCAGCCCCTCGTGCTCGGCGTCCAGCACGTGCCGCCGCTGCGCGGCGTGGAACACCATCGCGTCCCGCTCGACCAGCGCCCCGAAGGTGCCCACCCGGGCGAGCCGGTAGCCCTCCTTCTCGGCGCGCACCGCCGACCGGCGCAGCTCGGCCAGCCGGGCGTACACCCGGTCGAGGTGCCGCTGCTCGACGGCGGTCTCCTGCGCCAGGGTGGTCTGGTCGCTCAACGGTCGCTCCTCCCGACGTCGGCGGCGGGCGACGCGAACCGCGCGAACCGCGCCAGGCCAACCGCAAGAGGGTACGGCTCCCGCGCAACCTGCGGCGCCTGAGGTGCGGGAAAGGATCGCGCGTCACCCGCGGGACGGGTCCGCGCCGGCGCTCCGGCGGCAGTCGGCAGGGCGCGCCGGGACGGCAGGCGGCGGGGTCAGCCCTGCGGGGCGGGCGCCGGGGCCCCGGCGAGCACCCGGCCGAGGACGCCGCCGAGCGCCGCGTTGACCTCGTCGGGGCGCTCCATCATCAGCATGTGCCCGGCGCCCGGGCAGACGGTCAGCTCGGTCGCCGGCAGCGCGGCGGCGATCGACTCGGCGCAGGGCGGCGGGGTGAGCCGGTCCCGGTCGCCGACCAGCGCGGCGGCCGGCAGGTGGGCGAGCCGGGCGAGGGTGTCCAGGCGGTGCTGCGTCCCGATCGAGGCGCGGAAGCCGCCGATCGAGCGCAGCGAGGCGCGGGCCACCGCCGAGGTGACCAGCCGGATGTCGTGCGGGTCGCAGCGGTCGCCGAAGAGCATCCAGCGGATGCTGGGGCGCAGGGCGCGCAGCAGCGCCCGGGGCGGTCGCCAGGACCCGCACCGGGCCAGCACGCCGGCCCCGGTGGTCTCGGCCAGCCGGATCAGGCGGGCGATCCGGGGCGAGAGGCCGTACGCGGTGTGCGTGTGCCCCTCGGCGGTCGTGGAGACGAAGACCAACCCGGCGGCCCGGGCCGCGAAGTGCTCGGGGTGCCGGTGCGCGTACTCCATGATCGTCATGCCGCCCATCGAGTGGCCGGCGAGCACCACCCGGCCGGTCGGGGCCACCTCGTCGAGCACCGCGGCGAGGTCGTCGCCGAGCTGGGCGAGGGTGGCGGTGGGCAGCGCCATGCAGCTCGACCTGCCGTGCCCCCGGGCGTCGTACGCCACCACCCGCACCGCGCCGCCGAAGCGTTCCCGCAGGTCGGCGAGCTGTTTGTGCCAGGCCCGCCCGTCGAGCGTCCAGCCGTGCAGCAGCACCACGGTGACCTCGGCCTCCGCCGGCCCGGTCGCCTCGACGTGCAGGCGTACGTCGTCGGGAAGACGTACCTCGACGTGCTCCGGCATCGCCACCTCCCCAGGCCGCGCTGGTCCGCAACACCGGGGAAACCCGGCGGTAACACCGGCTACCCCCCATGAGACCACGCCAACCGTGCCGGTGAGAAGATTCGCAACCCGCGTCCGGGCGCGGCCCCGGGCCGCCAAGCTGGGGGCATGGGGTCGCCGCAGGCACCACCGCCCGGCCGCGCCGCCGGCGGCACGCCCCGCGCCGCGCTGGCGGAGCTGCTCGCCGGCAACCGCCGGTTCGTCAGCGGCCAGCCGGTCCACGGCCACGACGTCACCGCCGCCGCGGCGGCGGCCTCCGGCGACCAACAGCCGTACGCGGTGCTGCTGGGCTGCATCGACTCGCGGGTGCCGCTGGAGGCGATCTTCGACCAGACCTTCGGCTCGATCTGCGTGATCCGCACCGGCGGGCACGTGCTCGACCGGGCGGTCCTCGGCTCCATCGAGTACGTGGTCGGCGAGCTGGGCGTGCCGCTGGCGATGGTGCTCGGGCACGAGCGGTGCGGCGCGGTCGCCTCGGCGGTGGACGCGCTGCGCGGCGGCCGGACGCCGGGCGGCGCGCTGGCGCACCTGGTCGACCAGATCGCCCCGGCGGTGACCGAGGCCGGCGTCAACGACCCCCGGGCGCACCCGGTGGCGATCCGGCGGCACGTGCTGCGGACCGTGGCCGCGCTGCGCGGCGACGAGGCGCTCGCCGGACCGGTCGCCGCCGGCCGGCTGGCGGTGGTCGGCGCCCTCTACGACCTGACCACCGGCGAGGTCACCCTGCTGGCGGGCTGAACTGCCCGGGAGGGGCCCGCACGCGAAAGAGGACCGCCCGCCGGGATGATCCCGACGGGCGGTCCAGGTGTCGCGTGGGGAAGGGCTCAGCCCTCGAAGACGCCGGCCTCGACCAGGCGCTTCTCGGTGGCGTCCCAGCCGTCGCCCGGGTGGGCGGCGTTCAGGGTGCTGAGCTCGGCCCGGATCTTGGCGGCGTGGCCGGCGGCGGCCAGCACCCGGATCTCCTCGACGAACGCCTCGGAGTCGGTGCGCAGGTGCGCGGTCTTGCCGTTGGTCAGGTTCCGCACGTAGGCGTGCTTGCCGCCGTTGAGCGGGATGACGTACTTGAACTCGCCCAGCACGCTGAGGGCGCCACCCTGGCCAGCCTGGCCGGCCCGGACTGACGCGCGCGCGGTCTTAGAGGTGTTGCTCGCCACGGAGGTACTCCTTGCAAGACGTACGGGAGGACGGAACGTCCGGGGGCTGTGCGGACGGCACCTGGTGGAGTGGGCCCGCGGAAGATGTGCGCGGCACAGGCCGCCGATGGAACTGTACACGACCACGATCCCTGGCTGGTCATCGCGTCCGTGGGGCTCAACGGCTGTCACCCGTCCGACTATTCCGCCGGCGAATTTTCCGATTCCCTGGCGCACCATCCGTCACACCAGTCATCATGTGTTGCAGAACCGCCTGGTTGACCGAGGTCGTAGGGGAAGACGCACCTCGCTCTCCGGGAGGTCACCGTGCCAACGCGTGGCGTCGTATACGTCCACTCGACCCCGCTCGCCGTGTGCTCACACGTCGAGTGGGCGATCGCGCGCGTCCTCGCCGCGCCGGTCAACCTGCAGTGGACGGCTCAGCCCGTCGACCCCGGCGCCCGCCGGGCCGAGTGCGGGTGGACCGGTCGCCTGGGGACGGGCGCCGAGCTGGCTGCTGCCCTCCGGCAGTGGCCGATGATCCGTTTCGAGGTCACCGAGGAGCCGAGCCCCGGCGCCGACGGCGAGCGCTTCATGTACGTCCCGGGTCGCGGCCTGTTCCGGGCGACCGTGGGCGCGGCCGGCGACATCCAGCTCGGCGAGGACCGGCTGCGTAGCCTGATGGCGGGCGCGCGGGCGCCGGAGGCCCTCGCGCACGCGCTCGACAAGGCGCTCGGCACCGCCTGGGACGCCGAGCTGGAGCCCTACCGGTTCGCCGGCGACGGCGCGCCGGTGACCCTGCTCACCCGCGTCGGCTGACGCCCGGGCCGGGCGCCCCCGACGCCCGGGCCGGGCGCCCCCGACGCCCGGGTCGGACGCTCCCGCCCCGGCACGGGCAGAGGTCAAGTTGCCCCGATAAGGGGTGAACTGGTGGGATGGGCCCCGTGTCGACTACCCCGCGACGTGCCGGCGTCGCGCTCGCCGTCCTGACCGCGCTGCTCGTCTCCGGCTGCTCCGGGCCGGCCGAGCGCCGCCCCGACCCCGCGCCGACGAGTCCCGCCGCGCCGGCCGGCGCGACGCCGGGCGCGAGCGCCCCCGCCGCCGAGCCGGCCGCGCGGGCCGCCGCCCTGGTCGGCACGCTCGCCGACGAGGACCTGGTCGGTCAGGTGCTGATGCCCTACGCCTACGGCGACGCGGCCACCCGCGTCTCGGCCGGCTCGAAGGCCGGCAACCAGGCACTGGGCGGGGTGGACACCCCCGCCGAGATGATCGCGAAGTACCGGCTCGGCGGGCTGATCCTGGTCGGCTTCAGCGCCGACGACCCCACCAAGGGCAACCAGGAGACGACGAACGTCGACAACCCGAAGCAGGTCCGCGAGCTCACCACCGGCCTGCGGGAGGCCGCCGGCCGGCTGCCCGCCGGCCAGGCGCCGTTCCTGATCGGCACCGACCAGGAGTACGGCGTGGTCACCCGGATCACCGACGGGGTGACGCTGCTGCCCAGCGCCCTCGCCGCCGGCGCGGCCGGGAAGCCCGAGCTCACCGAGGCCGCGTGGCGGGCGGCCGGCGCCGAACTCGCCGCCATGGGCGTCAACCTCGACTTCGCCCCGGTCGCCGACGTGCTCGCCACCCGCAGCACCGTGATCGGCTCCCGGTCGTACGGCGCCGACCCGAAGGCGACGGCCGCGCAGGTGGCCGGCGCGGTCCGCGGGTTGCAGGCGGCGGGCGTCGCCGCCACCGTCAAGCACTTCCCCGGCCACGGGCACAGCGCCGCCGACTCGCACAAGGACCTGCCGGTGCTCGACCAGCCCCGCAAGACGCTGGAGACCGGCGCCTGGCCGCCCTTCTCGGCCGGCATCGACGCCGGCGCGATGGCCGTCATGTCCGCCCACCTCGACGCGCGGGCGGTGGACCCGGGCACCGCGGCGACCTTCTCGCAGAAGCTGCTCACCGACGTGCTGCGCGGTCAGCTCGGCTTCCAGGGCGTGGTGATCACCGACGGGATGAACATGCCGCCGGCGAAGCGCTGGTCGCCGGGGGAGGCGGCGGTGCGCGCCCTGAAGGCCGGCAACGACCTGATCCTGATGCCGCCGCACGTCGGCCAGGCGTACGACGGGCTGCTCGCCGCGCTCCGCGACGGCTCGCTGCCCCGGGCCCGCCTCGTCGACGCCGCGACCCGGGTGCTGACGATGAAGTTCAAGCTCGCCGACCGGCCCGCGCCCGAGCTGTCCACGCTGGGCGACCCGGCGCACCGCAAGGCGGCGGAGGACCTGGCCGCGGCGGCCGTGACCGTGCTCCGGGGCAGCTGCGGCGGCGCGGTCCGGGGCCCGGTGACCGTCACGTCCTCCGGCGGGCGGGACCACACCCGGGCGGCGCTGACCGAGGCGCTCACCGCGGCCGGGGTGAGGGTGGTGCCCAGCGGCGGAACGGTGGTGCACCTGGTCGGGTACGGCGACGGGGCCGGGGACCTGCGCGCCGACGCCGCCGTCACCGTCGCGATGGACACCCCGTACGTGCTGGCGAAGGCGAAGTCGCCGACCCTGCTGGCGACGTACTCCTCCAGCCGGGCGTCGATGACCGCCCTCGCCGGGGTGCTGGCCGGCAAGGCGCGGCCGGGCGGCCGGTCCCCGGTGCCGGTGCCCGGCCTGCCCGCCACGACCTGCGCCGACTGACCGGATCAGTCGCGGTTGATCCGGGCCGACTGCTTCGCCAACTGGTACGCCGGCAGCAGGTCCGCCGGATCCGAGGTGTCGAGGCTCAGCACGACCGGGCCGTAGAGCGAGGAGAGCGCGACGGCCCGGTCGGTGTCGCCGTCCACCGTGTAGGTCGCCTCCACGGCGTCCACGGTGCCGGCGCGCAGCCGTCGGTACTGCGCGCCCGACGCCTTCGGCGCGTACGCCCCGACGAAGTGCTTCAGGTGCTCCTCGGCGCCGCCGGCGACCCCGTCGACGCGCCACACGCGGATGAATCCGAGGTCGCCGGTGGGTCGGGCGTTGAGCTCGCACAGCAGGGTGGCCTTGCCGACGGTGGGCTCGCCGAACTCGGTCGAGCCCCGCACCGCCTCCACCTTCCACCTCTCCGGCAGGGAGAAGGTGACCGGCAGCGCGCAGGGGGACCCCTTCTTCCCGACGGTGGTGCCGGCGGGCGCCGCCGCCACCTCGTCGTGCCAGGGCGGCCCCGGGGTCACCGGCGAGGCGGTGGGGCTCGGCGCGGCCGACGGCGAGCCGCCGGCCGTGGGGGTCTCCCGCTCCGGGTCGGCGCAGCCGCCAGCCAGCGTGAGGGTCAGCGCCGCGAGCACGGCGCGGGTACGTCGTCGCATGTGTCCATTTCCCGTTGACGATGAACAGCCGGCCCATCAAAGCGGGGCGGCCGGCCGACGTCAACCCGGTTGACCTAGGCGGCCGCGCGCAGGGCGGCGACCAGCCACTCCACCGCCGGCACGGCGGGCGGGAACGGTGGCCGCCGGTTGAGTACGCCGATGAGCTGCCAGTACCGCTCCACCCGTCGGTCGGTGAACGCCTCGATGTCGTCCGCGAGGGCCAGCCGTTCGCGGCGGGACAGCGCCGGATCGACCATCCCGTCGAGCACGGCCCGCGCCCGCGCCGAGTCCGGCGCGATGCCGGCGTCGAGCGCGGCGCGCGCCGACTCGATCGAGGACATCGGCTGCGGGGGCGGGGTGGCGGCGCCCTCGGCGCCGGCGACCGCCATCGCGCGGACCCGCCGGCGGAAGGCCGGATCGGCGACCAGTTCGGCCAGCTCGACCCAGGCGTCCACCTCCTCGTCGGTGGGCTCGTCCGGCAGGTCGGCCGGGAGCGTCCGCATCGCCCGGGCCAGCCCCTCGCCCTCGGGGCCGGGCTCGACGCCGGCGAACACCTCGGCGACGAAGTCGTCGATGATCTGCTGCCGCTCCCGGGCGGAGAGGCGGGCCAGGTCGTTCATCAGTCTCAACTCCTCGGTCGTGCTGCCACGTCGGGCGACCGACCGCAGCACCGCCCGGCGCAGGCGCAGCGTCCGGATCTCCGCGTCCAGGGCGCTGGCGTGCGCCTGCGCCACCTCCCGGACGCTCGTCCGCCGGTGCAGGACGCGGCGGACGTCGTCCAGGCCGATGCCCAGCTCCCGCAGGCTGCGTACGAGGTCCAGCCGGGCCACGGCCGCCGCGTCGTAGAGCCGGTAGCCGCCGGCGGACCGGGCGGTGGGCGGCAGCAGGTCGAGGTCGGACCAGAAGCGGATGGTCCGGACCGACAGGCCGGTCCGGCGGGCGAGCTGCCCGATGGTGAACAGTTCGGTGCGGTCGTCCACGCCGAGAGCCTCCCGTCTCCAGCCGCTGGAGAGTCAACCCGCAAAACCGGCTGGCGTCCGCCCGCCGCGCCTGGCACCCTCTGCGGGCATGGGGACGGCAGAGGGCTTCGCGTACGTCGAGCGGTCGGACGGCACCGTGGTGATCACCCATCGGGGGCGGGCGGCGGGCACGCTGCGCGGCGGCCGGGCGGCGGAGTTCCTCGCCGAGGTCGACGACGACCCGCAGCTCGTGATGGCGCGGTGGACCGGCAACTACCGCCGGGGCAACGAGCGGGCCGCCCGCCAGCACCCGCGCAACCGGGGCTGAGCGACGCGAGGGGCCCGCGCCGGCGAGCGCGGGCCCCTCGACGGTACGTGCGGCTACAGCGGGATGTTGCCGTGCGCGCCCCGGGCCGCCGGTGCGGCGGCGAGCGCCTCGGCGATCCGGCGACGGGTCTCCGCCGGCGTGATCACGTCGTCCACCACGCCGATCTCCAGGGCGCGGTTGACGCCGCCCGCGACGCGGGTCTGCTCCTCGATCAACTGGGCGCGCAGCGCCTCCCGCTCCTCGGGCGGTGCGGCGGCGAGCTTCCTGCGGTGCAGGATGTTGACCGCCGCGCTGGCGCCCATCACCGCGACCTCCGCGTTCGGCCAGGCGAACACGGCGGTGGCGCCGAGCGAGCGCGAGTTCATGGCGATGTACGCCCCGCCGTAGGCCTTGCGGGTCACCAGGGTCACCCGCGGCACCACCGCCTCGGCGAAGGCGTGCAGCAGCTTCGCGCCGCGGCGTACCACGCCGTCCCACTCCTGGCCGAGGCCGGGGAGGTAGCCGGGCACGTCGACCAGCACGATCAGCGGCACGCCGAGGGAGTCGCACATCCGCACGAACCGGGCCGCCTTCTCGGCGCTGGAGGCGTCCAGGCAGCCGCCCAGGCGCAGCGGGTTGTTGGCGATCACCCCGACCGTACGGCCGGCGAAGCGGCCCAGCGTGGTCACCACGTTCGGCGCCCACTTGGCGTGCAGCTCCACCCCGGGGGCGTCCAGCAGCGCCTTGACCACCGGCCTGACGTCGTAGGCCCGGTTGGGCTCGGCGGGCATCTTCGCGGCCGGGTCGTGCCCGCCGTCGCCGTCGGTCACGTCGTCCGGCGAGAGCCTGCCCTGCCGGCCCAGCAGCGCGGCGAGCCGGCGGGACTCGGCCAGGGCCGACTCGTCGTCGGGGCAGGTCACGTGGACCACGCCGGAGCGGCGGCCGTGCGGCTCCGGCCCGCCCAGCCGCTCCATGTCCACCTGCTCGCCGGTGACGCTGCGCACCACCTCCGGGCCGGTGACGAAGATCCGGCCCGCCCCGCTCATCACCACGACGTCGGTCAGCGCCGGCCCGTACGCCGCGCCGCCGGCCGCCGGGCCCAGGACCACCGAGATCTGCGGCACCCGCCCCGACGCGCGCACCATCGCGGCGAACACCTGGCCCACCGCGTCGAGGGCCACCACACCCTCGGCCAGCCGGGCGCCGCCGGAGTGCCACAGGCCCAGCACCGGCACCCGCTCGCGCACGGCGGTGTCGATCGCGTCGACGACGTGCCGGCACCCCTCGGTGCCCATCGCCCCGCCCATCCTGGTGGCGTCGGTGGCGTACGCGATCGCCGGCGTGCCGTCGATCTCGCCCCGCGCCCACAGGACGCCGGACGTGTCCCGCGGCGCCATCAACCGCAACGAACCGGTGTCGAACAGGGCCCGCAGCCGCGACTCCGGATCCCGGTGGTCCACGGCGGGTGGTGTGTCCACGCCAACGGTGGTGGTGGTCACGTGAGCCTCCAAGGCTGTGGTCTCAGGCCCGCGTGAAGACGAGAGCCACGTTGTGCCCGCCGAAGCCGAACGAGTTGTTCAGCGCGGCGGGGATCTCCATGTGGCGCGCCTTGTTGGCGGCCACGTCCAGGGTCAGTTCGTCGTCCGGCTCGTCGAGGTTGATCGTCGGGGGCACGACGCCGTCGCGGATCGCCAGGATGGTGGCGATCGACTCCAGCGCGCCCGCGGCGCCCAGCAGGTGGCCGGACATCGACTTGGTGGAGGTCAGCACCGGGTGGTCGCCGAGCGCCTCGTGCAGCGCCTTGATCTCCGCGACGTCACCGACCGGGGTCGACGTGGCGTGCGCGTTGACGTGCGTGATGTCGGTCCGGGCGACGTCCGCGTCGGCGATCGCCTTGGCGATGGCCCGGATCGCGCCCGCCCCCTCCGGGTGCGGCTGCACGATGTCGTAGCCGTCGCTGGTGATGCCGGCGCCGGCCAGCCGGGCGTAGACCCGGGCGCCCCGCGCGGCGGCGTGCTCGGCGCGCTCCAGCACCAGCACGCCCGCGCCCTCGCCGAGCACGAAGCCGTCGCGGCCCCGGTCCCACGGCCGGGAGGCCCGCTCCGGGTCGTCGTTGCGGGTCGACATCGCCCGCATCGAGCTGAAGCCGGCGATCGGCAGCGGGTGGATGACCGCCTCGGTGCCGCCGGCCACCACCACGTCGGCGCGGCCCGCCCGGATCATGTCCAGGCCGAGCGCGATCGCCTCGGCGCCGGTCGCGCAGGCGCTGGCCACCGAGTGCACCCCCGCCCGCGCGCCGAGCTCCAGGCCCACCCAGGCGGCGGGGCCGTTCGGCATCAGCATCGGGATGGTGTGCGGCGAGACCCGCCGCGGCCCGGACGCCTCCAGGATGTCGTCCTGGGCGAGCAGGGTCAGGGCGCCGCCGATGCCCGAGCCGACGCTGACGCCCAGCCGGTCCGGGTCCGGCCCGGAGTCGGCCAGGCCGGCGTCCGCCCAGGCCTGCCGCGCCGCGATGATGGCGATCGCCTCGGAACGGTCCAGCCGGCGCAGCTTGACCCTGTCGAGCAGGCCGGCCGGATCGACCGCGAGCTGGGCGGCGATCCGGACCGGCAACTGCTCCGCCCACTCCTGGGTGAGGGCGCTCACCCCGGAGCGGCCGGCGACCATGGCCTCCCAGGTCGACGCGACGTCCCCGCCCAGTGGGGTGGTCGCGCCGAGCCCGGTGACGACGACGTCGATGCGACTCATGATCAGGACTGCGCCTCGATGTAGCTGACGGCGTCCCCGACGGTCTTCAGGTTCTGCACCTCGTTGTCCGGGATCTTGACGCCGAACTTCTCCTCGGCCGCCACCACGACCTCCACCATGGAGAGCGAGTCGACGTCCAGGTCGTCGGTGAAGGACTTCCCCTCGGCCACGTCGTCCGGGTTCACCCCGGCAACCTCTTCGAGGATCTCGGCGAGGCCGGCGGTGATCTCGTCACGGGTCATTGCGGTTGGGTTCCTCTCATCGGTTTCACTCGACGGCCGACGACGCCGGCCGTCACTCCCCGGCGCCGCGCGCCGGAGGGGCTTCAGGGGCAGCGGACGACCTGACCGGCGTACGTCAGGCCGCCGCCGAAGCCGAAGAGCAGCACGGGGGCGCCGGAGGGCACCTCCCGCCGCTCGACCAGCTTGGACAGGGCCAGCGGCACGCTCGCCGCCGAGGTGTTGCCGGACTCGACGATGTCCTTCGCGATGATCGCGTCCGGGATGCCGAGCCGCTTGACGATGCCGTCGATGATCCGGGTGTTGGCCTGGTGCGGCACGAAGGCGGCCAGCTCCGACGGGTCCACCCCGGCGCGCTCGCACGCCTGCCGGGCCAGCGGCGCCAGCTCGGTGGTGGCCCAGCGGAAGACCGACTGCCCCTCCTGCTGGATGTACGGCTGCCAGCCCTCGATGCGTACCGCGTCGCTCTTCTCCGGGGCCGAGCCCCAGACCACCGGGCCGATGCCGGCGGGCTCGCCCTCGGCGGTGGCCGTCACCACGGCGGCGCCCGCGCCGTCGGCGAAGATGATGCAGGTGGAGCGGTCCGTCCAGTCGACGATGTCGGAGAGCTTCTCCGCGCCGATCACCAGGGCGTTGCGCGAGGCGCCGGCCCGGACGGCGTGGTCCACGGTGCCCAACGCGTAGGCGAAGCCGGAGCAGGCCGTGTTGATGTCGTACGCCCCGGGCGCGGTGATGCCGAGCTTGGCCGCGACCCGGCAGGCGACGTTGGGGCTGCGGTCCGCGGAGCTGCAGGTGGCGACCACGACCAGGTCGATGTCGGCGGCGGTGAGGCCGGAGTTGGCCAGCGCCTTGCCGGCGGCGGCGGCGGCCATGTCGGCGACCGACTCGCCGTCGGCGATCCGCCGGGTGACGATGCCGACCCGGTCGCGGATCCACTCGTCGCTGGTCTCCACCAGCTGGGCGATCTCGTCGTTGGTCACCACCCGGGAGGGCTGGTAGTGCCCCAGGGCGAGGATGCGGCTGCCGGTCATGCGTGACCTCCGATGCGGACGAGCGGTTGGCCCGGCGCGACCGGGTCGTCGTGGTGGGCGAGCCATTCGGTGAGCACCCCGCTGCCGTGCGCGGTCACCTCGACCGGGCCCTGCCGGGTGGCGACGTGCCCGACGACCTGCCCGACGTCGAGGGTGTCGCCCTCGGCGAGGCCGGGCGCCGGCTCGAAGGTGCCGGCCGACGGGGCCACCACCACGCGGAACTGCATCGTCGGCTCGTGGCTCGGCGCCATCCCGTGGCGGGCGATCAGGTCCCGCGCGGCGGGCAGGTCGTCCGGGGTGTTGAGGGTGACGATCTCCGGGAGGCCGCTCCCCTTGAGCTCCCGCTTGACCAGGCCGGCCAGGGTGCCCGCCGGGGGCAGCTCGATCACGCCGGTCACCCCCAGGTCGGCCAGCGTGCGCATGCACAGGTCCCAGCGCACCGGCGCGGTCACCTGCCGGACCAGGCGCCGCAGCATGTCCCGCCCGTGGCCGACAGCGGCCCCGTCGAGGTTGGACAGCAGGATGCGGGTCGGGTCGGCGGGGGTGATCCCGGCGGCGACGGCGGCGAGCGCCGCCTCGGCGGGGGCCATGTACGGGGTGTGGAAGGCGCCGGCCACCTTGAGGCGGATCACCCGGGCCTTCGCGGGCGGCTCGGCGGCGAGCTTCTCCAGCCCGGCCACCGCGCCGGCGGCGACGAACTGGCCGGCGCCGTTGCGGTTGGCCGGGTGCAGTCCGTGCGCGGCGATCGTGGCGAGCACCTCGTCGGGGTCGCCGCCCAGCACGGCGGCCATCCCGGTCGGCTCCAGCGCGCAGGCGGCGGCCATCTCCCGGCCGCGTACGCCGGCGAGGGTGATCGCCGCCTCCGCCGGGAGCACCCCGGCGAGCGCGGCGGCGCCCAGCTCGCCGACGCTGTGGCCGGCGGTGAGCGTGACGTCGTGCATGGGCAGGTGCTCGGCGGCGAGCAGCGCCGCCGCGACCAGCAGCGGCTGGGTGCGGGCGGTGTCCTTGATCTCGTCGGCGTCGGCCGCGGTGCCGAGGTGCACCAGGTCGACCCCGGCCAGCGCCGACCACCAGCGCAGGCGCGCCTCGGCGCCGGTCAGGTCGAGCCAGGGAGTCAGGAAGCCGGGTTTCTGGGAACCCTGGCCGGGAGAGAGTACGGCGAGCACGCCTATGACTCTCCCGGATACGCGCGGGTAGCGCTGTGCGGCGCCCGACCAAACCGCACTAGAACCTTTGTAGGGTTCCTACAAAGATCGGTGGTGATCGTCACCTGACTGTGATGTTTTCCGGGCGGCTGGGGGCATTGTCTGGGTTGGGACCACCGGGACCACCGGGTCGAGCCGGCCGACGGTGAGCGCGACCTGGAGCGCGAACGCGTCCCGCGCGGCGAGCGGCGAGAGGCCGGTCACGTCCGCGACCCGCCGCAGCCGATAGCGCACCGTGTTCGGGTGCACGAAGAGGGCGCGCGCGGCGCTCTCCAGCGTGCCGCCGGCGGCGAAGAACGCGTCCAGGGTCTCCAGCAGCTCCCCGCCGGCCCGCACCAGCGCGGTGTAGACGTCGTGCCGCAGCCGCCGGCGCGCCTCCGCGTCACCGGCCAGCGCCCGCTCGGGCAACAGGTCGCCCGCCGGCACCGGCCGGGGCGCGGTCGGCCAGGCGGGCGCGGCGCGGAAGCCGGCGAGCGCCGCCCGCGCCGACTCGGTCGCCTCGTCCAGGCTCGGCACGGCCGGGCCCACCACCACCGGCCCCTCCCCGAACGCGCCGAGCAGCTTGCCGGTGGCCGCGACGGGGTCGGCGGCGCCCCCGAGCACGATGACCAGCCGGTCGCCGTGCACCCCGCCGATCACCTCCGTGCCGATCCGCCGGGCCTGCCGGTGCACGGTGTGCAGCACGGCGGAGACCTCGCCGCCGGGGGAGCGGCCGACCGCCACCGCCACCGGCGGGGCGTCCGCCCAGCCGAGCGCCGCCGCCCGGCTGGCCAGCACGTCCGGCGAGTCGCCCCGCAGCAGGGCGTCCACCAGCAGCGCCTGCAACCGGGCGTCCCACGAGCCGCGGGACTCGGCGGCGCGGGCGTACACCCGGGCGGCGGCGAAGGCGATCTCCCGGGAGAACCGCAGCACCGCCTCGCGCAGCTGCTGCTCCTCGCCGGGCGCGGCCAGGTGCGAGACCTGCTCCTCGACGACGTCGATCATCACCTTGATCAGCGCCACCGTCTGCTGGAGGCTGATCGAGCGGGCCAGCGCCTGCGGCGCGGTGGCGAAGACCTCGTCGGAGACCTCCTGGGTGCTGTCGGCCGTGCCGCCGCCGTCGCGCAGCCACTGCACCAGCGACCGGGCGCCGGCCTGGGCCACCAGCATCACCCACGAGCGGTGGTCGGCCGGCAGGTCGCGGAACCAGGGCAGGGCCTCGTCCATCCGGGCCACGCTGGCGGTGGCCAGCGCCCCCGCCGCCCGCTCGATCCGGCGCAGCGTGGCCGACAGCTCCGTACCGCCCGGTTCGCTCACCGTCCCAGCCTGACACGTCCCGACCTGCTGCTTCCCGTCGGGCGGGCACCCGCCGGCCGGGCCGTCGCCCGTCGCCGCCGGGGCGGGGCGGGCCGCCGGTCAGGCCGGTCCGTCGGGGCGTCGCCGCCGGTCAGGCCGGCGGGGGAGCGGGCAGGCCCAGCTCCTGGGCCAGGATGGCGGCCTGCACCCGGCTGCGCAGATCCAGCTTGGCGAGGATCCGGCTGACGTGCGTCTTGGTGGTGCTCTCCGCCAGCGCCAGCCGGTCGGCGACCTGCTGGTTGGACAGCCCGAGCCCGAGACAGGCCAGCACGTCCCGCTCCCGCGGGGTCAGCGCGTCCACCGCCGCCCGGGTCGCGCCGGAGGCGGCCGGCGCGGTCGCCGCGAACGCGGTGATCAGGCGGCGGGTCACCGCCGGGGCGATGAACCCCTCGCCCCGGGCGACCGTCCGCACCGCCGCCACCAGCCCCTCGGCGTCGGTGTCCTTGAGCACGAAGCCGGCCGCGCCGGCGCGCAGCGCCCCGAAGACGTACTCGTCGAGGTCGAAGGTGGTGAGCACCAGCACGTCGGCGAGCCGGTCGGCGACGATCTCCCGGGTCGCCGAGATGCCGTCCAGCCGGGGCATCCGCACGTCCACGACCGCCACGTCGGGACGCAGCTCGCGGCAGAGCCGCACGGCCGCCACGCCGTCCTCGGCCTCGCCCACCACGGCCACGCCGGGGGCGCCGGCCAGGATCAGCGCCAGCCCCGCCCGCACCGCCGGCTGGTCGTCGGCGAGCAGCACCCGGATCACCTCGGTCATGCCCCGCCCCGTCCCCTCACGCCGCCGCCCCCGTCGGCAGCTCCACCCGTACCCGCCAGCGGCCCCGCGCCGGCCCGGCCGAGAACCGGCCGTCGAGCAGCACCGCCCGTTCCCGCATTCCGATCAGGCCGGCGCCCGCGCCGGTCGGCGCGCCACCGCCGGCACCTACCGGATTGTCCACGTCCACCACCACCCCCGCCGGCTCGTACGCGACCAGCAGGTCGGCCTCGCCGGCGCCGTGCTTGAGGGCGTTGGTCAGCGACTCCTGCACGATCCGGTACGCGGCCAGGTCCACCCCGACCGGCAGGGGCCGGGGCTCGCCGCGCCGGGTCACCCGGACCGCCAGCCCGGCGGCGCGGGCCCGGTCGACCAGCCCGTCCACCTCGCTCAGTCGTGCCCGGGTCGACTCGTCCGTCGCGTCCACGGCCCGCCCGGGCTCCGCCGGTTCCCGGAGCAGGCCGATCATCTGCCGCATCTCCGCCAGCCCCTGCACGCTGTTCTCCCGGATCACCCGCAGCGCCGACCGGACCTGGGTCGGGTCGAGGCCCGGCACGGAGAGCGCGGCCGTGGCGTGGATCGCCACCGCGCTCAGGTGGTTGGCGATCACGTCGTGCAGCTCCCGGGCCATCCGGGCCCGTTCCGCGCTCACCGCCTGCCGCCGGTCCAGCTCCACCAGCCGGGCCGTCTGCTCGGCCCGGGCCCGCTCCGCCGCCGCCTGGTCCCGGTACTGCCGCACGCTGATCCCGGTGAGCACCGGCAGCACCCCGGCCAGCACCGCCGGCATCCCGAAGCCGACGCCCCGCCAGTCGCCGACGAGCAGCACCCCCACCGCCGTACCGAGCACGCTCAGCCCGGCCGTCACCCGCAGCAGCCACCGCCAGGTCCGCGCCGAACCGAACACGCACGCGTCGTAGAGCACCTGCGTGTAGACCAGGACCGTGGCCAGCGAGCCGCCCATCGCGAGGTCGGCGACCACCGCCACCGTGCCGAGCGCCAGGCTGGTCCGGGTGGCCACCCGGCGCAGGCCCACCGCCGCGCAGGTCACCGCCAGCGGCAGCAGGAACAGCGGCTCGGGCGTCCCCGGCTGCCAGGACAGCTGCGGCTGCGTGCCCAGGCCGTACATGACCGCGCCGCCGGCCAGGGACGCGGCGGCGAGCAGCAGGTCCCGGCCGGCCGTGCCGGACCCGAGCCACGTCGGCGCTCGCATGGCCCCGATCCCATCACATCCGCCGGCGGGCGGGCTCCGACCCGGGGACGACCCCGCGCCGCCCCACCCCCGCCGAAAGATGTACGCCGGCCCGCCGCGCCCGCCCCAGGCCCTCCGCGCCCGCCCCCGGCCCGCCGCGCGACCTGGGCGGGGCGGTGAGGTCCCGGCGGAGGGGGACGGGGATGTTCGGCGGCGCGGACGAACCGGATCGGCCGCTCACCCTCGCGTTCGGCACCCGGTCGGTCGCCCTCCGCTCCGAGCGACGATCTTCAGCGCGGGGCACCGCGCTGAGCCGGGTCCGGCTGCACGGCCCGTCGGTGCCGGCCAGTACGGTGTCAGGGCGCGTCGGGCGACCCCGGCGGGCGGGCGAACGTGAGGAGACCGGATGGCGCACGGGGAGGCCGAGCACGGCTGCGCCCAGGGTGAGCCCTGCCGGACGGGCCACCAGGAGCAGCAGGCGGCCGCCAAGCACCACCGTCGACTGCCCGGCGGGTTCCCGGCGCACCCGCCGGAGGCCCCCGGCCGCGTGCCGGAGCGCGCCGACGAGGACGCCCCGGTGCCCCGGCAGCGCGCCGCCGAGGCGGCCCTGCCCGGCGAGCCCGAGCCGGCCGTGGCGCGCGGCTGCCGCAGCGACCTGCCCGGCTGGGCGGGCGCGCACCGGCACGGCCCGGTCCGCCCCCGGCAGCGCGCCGTGCGCCGGGAGCGACCGCCACGCCGCTGGTGCTGACCACGGGGAGCCCGCCCGGCCGCTAGCGTGGTCCGGGTGAAGGCGATCGCGATCGACGCGTACGGCCCGGCCGACCTGCTGACCCTGCGGGAGCTTCCCGCCCCGCCCGTCGGCCCGGACACGGTGCTCGTGCGGGTCCGGGCGGCCGGGGTCAACCCGGTCGACTGGAAGGTGCGCGAGGGGCACCTGTCCGGTGCGATCCCAGGGCACTTCCCGCTCGTCCCCGGCTGGGACGCGGCCGGGGTGGTGGCGGCGGTCGGGCCGGCGGTGACCGGGTTCGTCGTCGGCGACGAGGTCGTCGGGTACGTCCGGCGCGATCACATCCAGCACGGCACGTACGCCGAACTCGTGCCGGCGCCCGAGCGGGCCCTGGCGGGCAAGCCGGTCCGGGCGTCCTGGGCGGAGGCGGCCGGCCTGCCGCTGGCCGGGCTGACGGCCTACCAGGCGCTCCAGTTGGCCCGTACGGGCGCCGGCGACACGGTGCTGGTGCACGGCGCGTCCGGCGGGGTGGGCCACCTGGCCGTCCAGATCGCCCGCGCGCTCGGCGCCGACCGGGTGATCGGCACGGCCGGCCCCGACAACCACGACTTCGTCCGCTCGCTGGGCGCCGAGCCGGTCGCGTACGGCGAGGGCCTGGCCGACCGGATCCGCGCGCTCGCGCCGGACGGGGTGGACGTGGCGCTCGACCTGTTCGGCGGCGAGGCGCTCGACGTCTCGGCCGGGCTGCTCGCCCGGCCCGCCCGGCTGATCTCCACAGCCGACCCGGAGCACGTCGCGCGGCTGGGCGGCAGCTACGTCTTCGTCAAGCCGTCGACCGCGGACCTGAGCGTGCTCAGCGGCCTGGTCGACGCCGGCCGGCTGACCGTCCACGTGGCACGGACGTTCCCGCTGGCGCAGGCCGCCGACGCGCAGCGCCTGGTGGAGGCGGGGCACGTCCGGGGCAAGGTCGTCCTGGAGGTCTGACCGGCCGGCCCGGCCCGCCGCCCGGCCCAGGGTCGCGGGCGCGGGCGCGGCGCGCGCGGCGGGCGGTGTCGGCGCGTCAGCGGGTGCGGCGGCGGACCAGCAGGGCGATTCCGGCGAGGCCGGACGTGATGACCAGCACCACCGCCCCGTTGAGCAGCAGCAGCCGTTGCAGCTCGCCGAGGGCCTCGTCGATGTCCCTCGCCGGGTTGAGCGCGTCCTCCGGGATGACCCGCTCGCCCCCGCCGACGCCGCCGCTGACCGTGTCGACCTGCCGCTCCAGCGGCACCCCGGCGGTGCGCAGCGTCTCCGACATGCTGAGCCGGCCGAGGAACCACCCCGCGGTGGTCTTGCGGGAATCCGGCTGCTTGGCCGGCCGGTAGACCCGCGGCCCGCCGACCGCCTTCGGGTAGAGGTCGTACGTCTGCTTCGGCACGTCCCCGGCGTAGACCACGACCGTGTACTTCGGACCGAGGTCGGCCGCCTTCGGGCCGCTGGCCTGCCCGGTGCGGCCCAGGAAGTTGACCTGGTCGATGATCGCCACCACGTGGGTCGGCTGGGTGTCGGCGCCCAGCCGCAGGGGCTCGGCGAGACCCTCGCCGGTGATCTCCACCCCGGCCGGCGGCGTCGGCGCCGCCTGCACCGCCGTGGCGAGGCCGAGCGACAGCACAGTCGCCGCGAGCCCACCTACCAGCCCCGCGACCAGTCGCCGCATCGTCCGGACCATCGCCGCCTCCTCGCCCCGTTCGATGGATGGCTTGCTGCAGGTCACGCGTTGACTGGCCGACGGAGTGACCGAACCCGCACGCGACGGGTGCCACTCTCAAGACTCCGCAGAACGTCGATCCGTTGCAGCTCGTGGAACAGTAATTGGAACTATCTGCGATCCCGACCCGACTAATGAGCGGCAGCCGTTGATCAGCGGGCGGATCGTACCTTTACGGAGGGGTTCATGGGGGGCAGGGTCCCACGCGTGGCGCGTACCTGGCCAGTGGTGGTCGGCGTGGCGCTCGGTGTGTCGTTGCTGCCGGCCACGCCGGCGGCCGCGCACAACTCGCTGACCGGCAGCGATCCGCGCAACGGCGCCCGGGTGGCGCAGGCGCCGACCCGGATCGAGCTCCGCTTCCTGGCGAAGCCGGATCCGGGCACGACGAAGATCACAGTCACCGGGCCGGACGACGTGGTCGCCCTCGGCGGCGCGCCGACCTTCGCCGGCTCCCGGGTGAGCGTCCCGTTCAAGCCGGGCCCGGCGGGGCTGTACGTCGTCGGCTACCGGCTGGCGTCCAGCGACGGGCACCCGGTCTCCGGCGAGGTGCGCTTCACCCTCACCACCGGCACCCCCGCCGACCCCTCGGCGTCGGCCAGCGCCCCGGCCGCGGTCGTACCGTCGGGGTCGCCGTCGGTGGGAGCGACGGCCGCGCCGAGCGCGAGCCCCAGCGACTCCGCGGTGCCGGCGGCCGGGGAGCGCGCGGCGTCGGGCGGCCGGGGCTGGCTCTGGGCGCTCGGCGGCGGCGCGCTGCTCGCCGCCCTCACCGCCGGTCTCCTGCTGCGCCGTCGCTCCGCCCGCGGCTGACCCGGCAGCCGTCGGTCCCCCTGCCCCGCCGCGTGCGTGCGCCGTGGCGGGGCAGGGGGCCGGGCGGGGTCAGACCAGGCGCACCCGGGCGGCGCGCAGCCGGCTGAGGGTGCGCTCGCGGCCGAGCACCTCCAGCGACTCGAACAGCGGCAGCCCGACGGTGCGGCCGGTGACCGCGACGCGCACCGGCGCCTGGGCCTTGCCGAGCTTCAGGCCGCGCTCGGCGCCCACCGCCTCCAGCGTCGACTTCAGCGTCTCCGCGTCCCACGACTCCAGCGCCTCGAATGCGGCAGTGGCGGCGTCCAGCAGCTCCGCCGAGCCCTCCTTCATCGCCTTGGCCCAGGCGGCCTCGTCGATCAGCGGCGAGGCGAGGAAGAGGAAGTCGACGTTCGGCACGATCTCGCTGAGCAGCGCGATCCGGGTCTGCGCCAGCGGGGCCACGGCCGCGAAGGCGTCCGCGTCGAACTCCTCCGGCTGCCACGGCGGCGGGGCGATGGTGCCGGTGCCCGTCAGCCACGGCCGGCAGGCCTCGACGAACTCCTCCACCGGCAGGGCCCGGATGTACTCCCCGTTGAACGCGCGCAGCTTCTTCTCGTCGAAGAACGCCGGCGAGGGGTTGACCTCCGCCAGCCGGAACTCCTCCTCGATCACCGACCAGGGCACGATCTCGCGGTCGCCGGAGGGGGCCCAGCCGAGCAGCATCAGGTAGTTGCGCATCGCGTCGGCCAGGTAGCCCTCGTCCCGGAACGCCTCCAGGGCCACCTTGTCGCGGCGCTTGGAGAGCTTCTGCCGCTTCTCGTTGACCACCACCGGCACGTGCGCCCAGATCGGCGGCTTGACGCCGAGGGCGTCCCAGAGGAGCTGCTGCTTGGGGGTGTTGGGCAGGTGCTCCTCGGCGCGGATCACGTGGGTGATCCCCATGGTCATGTCGTCGACCACGTTGGCCAGCAGGAAGACCGGCGAGCCGTCGCCCCGGGCGATGACGAAGTCCTCGATCAGCTTGTTCTCGAACGTCGGCTCGCCGCGGATCAGGTCGACCACCACGGTCTCGCCCTCGTCGGGCGTGCGGAAGCGCAGGGCGCGACCCTCGCCGGCCGGCAGGCCCCGGTCCCGGCAGAAGCCGTCGTAGCCCTGGTACTGCGAGCCGGTGCGGGCCTGCACGGCCTCCCGGGTGCAGTCGCAGTAGTAGGCGCGGCCGGACGCGTGCAGCCGCGCGGCGGCGGCCCGGTGCTCGCCGGCGTACTCCGACTGGAAGTACGGGCCCTCGTAGCTGCCGCGCTCGATGCCGATCCAGTCGAGCGCCGAGAGGATGCCCTCGGTCCACTCCGGCTTGTTGCGGGCCGCGTCGGTGTCCTCGATGCGGAGCACGAACACTCCGCCCTGCTGCTTGGCGTAGATCCAGTTCTGCAGCGCCGAGCGGGCACCGCCGACGTGGAACATCCCGGTCGGGGAGGGGGCGAAGCGCACACGTACCGTCACGTCCCCCAGCCTACGGCGGCGCGCGACCGGATTCGGCCAGGGGTGGGACCTCACGGCACGGAGCGGATCTTCAGCACCAGGACGCTGCCGAGCACGGTGACCGCCGCGGTGGCCGCGTAGAGCGCGGGATAGCCGCCGAGGTGCACCACGAGCGGGGCGGAGATCGCCGGGCCGAGCACCTGCGGGGCCGAGTTGGCGATGTTGATCACGCCGAGGTCCTTGGCCCGGTCGGCGGCGGCCGGCAGCACCTGGGTGATCAGCGCGGCGTCCACCGACAGGTAGACGCCGTAGCCGGCGCCGAGCAGCAGCGCGGCGGCCACGGCCACCGGCCAGACCGGCGCGACGGCGAGCAGCAGCGCGGCGACCGTCATGATCCCGCCGGCGGTGATCACGAAGACCTTCCGCCGGCCGGTGCGGTCCGACAGTCGCCCGGCGACCACCGTGGTGGCCGCCAGGCCGGCCGTGTAGAGCAGGATCAGCACCAGCAGGCCCCCCTCGGGGTCGGCGTGGCGCACCTCGTCGGTCAGGAAGTAGAGCAGGTAGAGCGTGCCGAGCGCGTTGCCGAGCTGCACCAGGAACCGGGTGATCCAGGCCCAGCCGAAGTCGGGGTGGCGGCGGGGCGAGACCCACATCGAGGCGAGCAGCGCGCGGGGGCGCAGCGCCGGCCGGTGCGCCCGGGGCAGCGGGTCGTCGGCGGTGAGCGCCACGAACGGCAGCGCCAGCAGCAGCACCACGGCCGCCACGGCCAGGTAGCCGGCGGTGGTGCCGCTGACCAGGGCGGTGACCAGCAGCACCCCGAGCACCAGCCCCAGCGCCTGGGGGATGCCCACCCAGCCGGAGACGCCGCCGCGCTGGGCGACCGGCACCCGGTCCGGCACGGCGGCGGCCAGGCTGGCCAGCATCGCGTTGAAGCAGACCTGCGCGGCGACCCAGCCGAGCGCGACCCCGGCGACGGTGCGCTGCTGGGCCAGCAGCGCCAGCGCCGCCGCGCCGAGCACCGCCCCGCCGGCGGTCCAGAGGTGCCGGCGGCCGAACTCGCGCCCGGCCAGCCGCACGCAGGTGCGGTCCGACAGGGCCCCGGCGAGGGGGTTGGCGAGCACCGCGGCGAGCGCGCCCAGGCCGGTGACCACGGCGAGCGCGGCCTCCTTGTCGGCCGGCGCGATCCGTTCCAGCTGCTGCGGCAGCAGCACCTGGATCGGCGTGAAGAACGCCATCCAGACCCCGAGGTTCGCGGCGGAGAGCAGCGCGACCCAGCCCCGCCGGACCGGCGCGGTCGGCTCGGCGAGCGCCGCCGGCAGCGACGCGGGCGTCGGGTCGACGGTGGTCACGGCCGGGAGATCAGGTCACGGAACCAGGCGTACGAGGACTTGGGCGTACGGGCCTGCGTGGCGAAGTCGACGTGCACCAGGCCGAAGCGCTTGGTGAACCCCTCCGCCCACTCCCAGTTGTCAAGCAGCGACCAGACGAAGTAGCCGGTGACGTCCACGCCGTCGGCGATGGCGGCCCGCACGGCGCGCAGGTGCCCGTCGAGGTACGCGATCCGCTCCGGGTCGTGCACCCGGCCGTCGGCGTCGGGGGCGTCGTCGTACGCGCAGCCGCTCTCGGTGACCTGGATCGGCGGCAGGTCGTCGGCGTACGTGCGGCGCAGCCAGCCGAGCAGTTCGCGCAGCCCGTCCGGGGCGACCGGCCAGTCGAAGGCGGTGCGCGGGTAGCCGTCCAGCGGCACGAACTCGAACGGCAGCGGCGAGCCCTCGGCCGGGGCGCGTACGCCGGTCGGGTTGTAGTAGTTGACCCCCAGCACGTCGATCGGGGCGGCGATCACGTCGAGGTCGCCGGGGCGCACCACGGCGGTGTCGAAGCCCAGCTCGGCGGGGTAGCCCCGGCCGAGCAGCGGGTCCGTGAAGAGGCGGTTGTGCAGCGCCTCGTACGCCGCGGCGGCGGCCCGGTCGGCGTCGGTGTCCCCGGCCGGCCGCACCGGTGAGTAGTTGTTGGCGATGGCGACGGGGCTGGCGGTGCGCGCCCGCAGCGCCGCGACGGCCAGACCGTGGGCGAGGAGCTGGTGGTGGGCGACGGGGAACGCGTCGAAGAGCAGCGTGCGGCCGGGGGCGTGTTCGCCCGTGCCGTGGCCGAGGCTCATGTGGATGAACGGCTCGTTGAGGGTGATCCAGAGCTTCACCCGGTCGCCGAGCCGGGCGGCGGTGGCGTCGGCGTACTCGGCGAAGCGGTGGGCGGTGTCCCGGGCCAGCCAGCCGCCGGCGTCCTCCAGCGGCTGGGGCAGGTCCCAGTGGAACAGCGTGGCGACGGGGTCGACGCCGTGGGCGAGCAGGTCGTCGACGAGCCGGTCGTAGAAGTCGAGCCCGGCGGCGTTGACCGGGCCGTCGCCGGTGGGCCGCACCCGGGGCCAGGCGATCGAGAAGCGGTACGCCGAGACGCCGAGCCCGGCCAGCAGCGCGACGTCCTCGGCGTGCCGGTGGTAGTGGTCGCAGGCCACGTCGCCGGTGCTGCCGTCGGCGATCCGGCCGAGGGAGTGGGCGAAGGTGTCCCAGATGGACGGGCCCCGACCGTCGGCGTCGGCGCCGCCCTCGATCTGGTAGGCGGAGGTGGACACTCCCCAGCGGAATCCGGCGGGGAACTCGGGCATCGCTGCGGTCGACATGCGCCCTCCCGGCGTACGCGAATCGTGCTCGCGACTCTAGAGCGCCGTCGATCGATGCGCCATAGGCCGTACGAGGCGGCGGCGCAATGGATTTCGGCGTGTCTTTTCCAAACCCGTCCAGGTAAGTCCGAATTTGCGCATAGAGTGCCGATATCGTGGGATGTCCTCACTGGAGGAAAGACGGAAATGATCCTCGTGGAACGCAGTGCGCACGTGATGGCGCCGGTGGAAGCGGTCTGGGACGTCGTGCAGCGGGCCGAGCAGTTGCCGGCCTGGCTGGCGGGGGTCCGCGCGGCCGAGGTGCTCTCGGGAGAGGGCTTCGGGCGGCGGCAGCTGGTCCAGGCCGGACGTGGCGCGGCGCATGAGGCCGAGGTGATCGCCTACCAGGAGCCGACCCTGATCGGCTGGCGCGAACGCGCCAAGGGCGCCGGTGCCCGGGCGGAGGCGCGCACCGAGATCTACGTCCAGCTCACCGCCGACGAGGAGGAGGGCGGAACGATCGTGCGGCTCATCGTCGTGCGCTGGCCCGCCGGGCCGGTCAAGGCCGCCCTGCTCCGCCTCGGCCTGCGCAGGGTCGGCGCCGACCTGGAGGATTCGCTCGCCCGGCTGACCGATCTGGCCGCCGTCGGCTGACCGGGCCGGTCCCTGGCGTCGCCCGCGCGACGATGGTGGCCCGGTGTCCCCGCCAGGGACTCCGGGCCACCACCGTCCACCCGGTGCCCGACATGCCGAGGGGCCCGGCGCGGGATGCGCCGGGCCCCTCGTCGCGTGCGTCCTAGCTGTCGCCGCCGGTCTCGCCGACCGGGGCGGCGTTGACGTCCTCGATGGCGTACTTCTTGGCCGCCTCGGCGGGGACGTTCGCCGGCACCGTGCCGCGCAGGGCGAGCTGCCGCAGCGTCGCCACCACCACCGACTCGGCGTCGACGTGGAAGTGCCGGCGCAGGGCGTGCCGGGTGTCGGACATGCCGAACCCGTCCGTGCCGAGCGAGGTGTAGTCGCCGGGCACCCAGCGGGCGATCAGGTCCGGCACCGCGCGCATCCAGTCGCTGACCGCGACCTTCGGCCCCTCGGCGTCGGCCAGCTTCTGCTGGACGTACGGCACCCGCTGCTCCGCGCCCGGGTTGAGCAGGTTGTGCTCCTCGCACTCCACCGCGTCGCGGCGCAGCTCCGTCCAGGAGGTCACCGACCAGACGTCGGCGGCCACGCCCCAGTCCTGGGCGAGCAGCTGCTGCGCCTTGAGCGCCCACTGCATGCCGGTGCCCGAGGCGAGCACGTTGGCCTTCGGGGCGTCGTCGCCCACCGACGGGGCGGGGGAGTAGCGGTAGATGCCCTTGAGTAGCCCCTCCACGTCCACGTCCGCCGGCTCGGCCGGCTGCAGGATCGGCTCGTTGTAGACCGTCAGGTAGTAGAAGACGTTCTCCTGCGCGTCCCCGTACATCCGGTGCAGGCCGTTCTCGAGGATGTGCGCGATCTCGAAGGCGAACGCCGGGTCGTAGGCGACCACCGCCGGGTTGGTGGCGGCGATCAGGAGCGAGTGGCCGTCCTCGTGCTGCAGGCCCTCGCCGTTGAGCGTGGTGCGGCCGGCGGTGGCGCCCAGCAGGAAGCCCCGGGCCATCTGGTCGGCGGCGGCCCACAGCCCGTCGGCGGTGCGCTGGAACCCGAACATCGAGTAGAAGATGTACATCGGGATCATCGGCTCGTCGTGCGTGGCGTACGCCGAGCCCGCCGCGGTGAACGAGGCGACCGAGCCGGCCTCGTTGATGCCCTCGTGCAGGATCTGCCCGCCGACGGCCTCCTTGTACGACAGGAACAGCTCCCGGTCGACGGAGGTGTAGCGCTGGCCGTGCGGCGAGTAGATCTTCTGCGTCGGGAAGAGCGAGTCCATGCCGAAGGTGCGGGCCTCGTCCGGGATGATCGGCACCCAGCGCTTGCCGAACTCCTTGTCCTTCATCACGTCCTTGAGCAGGCGGACGAAGGCCATGGTGGTGGCCACCTTCTGCTTGCCGGATCCGCGCTTGACGTCGGCGAAGCGCTCCGGGCCGGGGATCGCCAGCCGCTTGCTGCCCGGCCGGCGCGACGGCAGGTAGCCGCCGAGCTGCTGGCGCCGCTCGCGCAGGTAGGCGATCTCGTCGGACTTCTCGCCCGGGGTGTAGTACGGCGGCAGGTAGGGGTTGTCCTCCAGCGCCTTGTCCGGGATGTCCAGGTAGAGCCGGTCGCGGAAGGTCTTCAGGTCCTCCAGCGTCAGCTTCTTCATCTGGTGCGTGGCGTTGCGGCCCTCGAAGTGCGAGCCCAGCGTCCAGCCCTTGATCGTCTTGGCCAGGATCACGGTCGGCTGGCCGGTGTGCTCCATGGCCGCCTTGTAGGCCGCGTAGAGCTTGCGGTAGTCGTGCCCGCCCCGCTTGAGGTTCCAGATCTCGTCGTCGCTGAGGTGCTCGACCATCTTGCGGGTCCGCGGGTCGCGGCCGAAGAAGTGCTCCCGGACGTACGCGCCGGACTCCGCCTTGTAGGTCTGGTAGTCGCCGTCGGGCGTGGTGTTCATGAGGTTGACCAGCGCGCCGTCGGTGTCCGCCGCCAGCAGCGGGTCCCACTCGCGGCCCCAGACCACCTTGATGACGTTCCAGCCGGCGCCCCGGAAGAACGCCTCCAGCTCCTGCATGACCTTGCCGTTGCCGCGCACCGGCCCGTCGAGCCGCTGGAGGTTGCAGTTGATCACGAAGGTGAGGTTGTCCAGCTCCTCGCGGGCGGCCACCCCGATCGCGCCGAGCGTCTCCGGCTCGTCCATCTCGCCGTCGCCCAGGTAGGCCCACACGTGCTGGTCCGAGGTGTCCTTGATGCCCCGGTGGTGCAGGTAGCGGTTGAACCGCGCCTGGTAGATCGCGTTGAGCCCGCCCAGGCCCATGGAGACCGTCGGGAACTCCCAGAACTCCGGCATCAGCCGCGGGTGCGGGTACGACGGCAGGCCGCCGCCCGGGTGGGACAGCTCCTGGCGGAACCCGTCGAGCTGGTGCTCGGTCAGCCGGCCCTCGAGGAACGCCCGCGCGTACATGCCGGGGGAGGCGTGGCCCTGGTAGAAGATGTGGTCGCCGCCGCCCGGGTGGTCCTTGCCCCGGAAGAAGTGGTTGAAGCCCACCTCGTAGAGCGAGGCCGAGCTGGCGAAGGTGGAGATGTGCCCACCGACGCCGATCTCGGGGCGCTGCGCCCGGTGCACCAGCATGGCCGCGTTCCACCGGACGTACGCCCGGATCCGCCGCTCCACGTGCTCGTCACCCGGGAACCATGGCTCGCGCTCCGGCGGGATGGTGTTGATGTAGTCGGTGGTGGTCAGGGACGGCACCCCGACCTGGCGCTCGCGGGCCCGCTCCAGCAGGCGCAGCATGACGTAGCGGGCGCGCTTGTTCCCGCGCTCGTCGATGACACCGTCGAGCGACTCGACCCATTCGCTGGTCTCTTCAGGGTCGATGTCCGGAAGCTGGCTCGGCAGACCAGCGGTGATCACCGGGCGCTTGCGTTCCGTAGCCACAGGCGTTCCCTCGGTTCTGTGTGGGATAGGTCTCTAGCGCCATCCTGCCCCCTGGTGGCACCCCCCGTCACGCCCACCGCCCCGAGACGCGACGCTCAACACAGGTACCCGTCGGTAACTTCCGCGACCGGCGATCCGGGCCCGCCCGCCGGCCTGCGGCGGGCGTCCGCCTCCCCTTGCCCCGCCCTTCTATGGTGCCGCCATGGACAGGCGGATGGCGTCGCTGGGCGCGGTCATGGTGGTGGCCGGAGTCACCGCCGCGGTCTGCGGCGTGCTGGGGATGCGGGAGGGGCGCCCGGCCCTTCTCATGATCGTGCTCTCCGGGGCCCTGCTGGCCGCGCTCGGCGGTGGGGTGCTGATCGGCGCCCGGCAGTCGGCGGTCCTCGGTCGGTCACGGAGGGTGAGCGGCCGGCGCGCGGGGGCGGAGGGGACGACGGCGGGAGCCACCGGCGACGTCGGGGCCGACCACGGCGCCCGCGACCACGGCTCGGACACCGAGCGCTCCGGCTGGTGGGGCGGCGGGGACTCCGGCGGCGGCTGGTCCGGCGGGGACTCCGGCGGTGGCGGCGGAGACTCCGGCGGCGGCTTCTGACCCGCTCGGGCAGAATGCGTCGTATGCGCAGTGAGGTGATCACGGTCCAGACCGGCGCCCGGCCGACCGTCCGGGACATCACCGCCGAGGCCGAGCGGTTCGTCGCCGGGCAGGGCGACGGCCTGCTGCACGTCTTCGTCCCGCACGCCACGGCCGGGCTGGCGATCATCGAGACCGGTTCCGGCTCCGACGACGACCTGCTCGCCGCGCTCGACGACCTGCTGCCGACCGACGACCGCTGGCGGCACCGGCACGGCTCGCCCGGGCACGGGCGCGACCACGTGCTGCCGGCGTTCGTGCCTCCCTATGCGACGCTGCCCGTGCTGGACGGGCGGCTGGCGCTGGGCACCTGGCAGTCGCTCTGCCTGGTCGACACCAACGGCGACAACCCGACCCGCAAGGTCCGGTTCTCCTTCCTGTCCGGCTGACCGGCCCCGAAAGGTATGTCGGGACAGGGTCACGAAATCCTCCCGGGAGTCCGGCTTCTCCGCTCGACTCCGGGAGCGTCCCGACCCCGGGTGACGGGCGGGTGACGTCGAGGGCCCGTGCCCGCCCCGTCCAGCGGAACACGGGCCCTCGACGACGCCTCGGACGGCGATGTCGTGCGACGCGACGCCTCGGACGGCGATGTCGTGCGACGCCTCAGACGGCGATGTCGCGGCGGGCGAAGGCGGCGGCGCCGGCGGCGACGAGCAGCGCGGTGGCGCCGGCCAGCAGGAGCACGCCGACCGGCTGCACCCCGTCGACCAGCGGCGACCCGCCCAGGTACCAGTGGAACGGCGAGAGCTCGCGGGTCCAGGTCAGCCCCTGCGCCTGTGGGAAGACCGAGTTCGCCAGGTAGCCGAGGACCGCGACCCCGGCACCGGCGCCGACCGCGGCGGCCCGCCGCCCGGTGGCCGCCCCGACGGCGAAGGCGAGCGCGGCGAACGTCAGCCCGAACAGGATCAGGTGCAGGGTCATCGCGGCGAACCCGCCCGCGCCGATCCCGTCGAACTCGGCGGGGCCGCTGAGCGCGACCATCGCCACGCCCAGCAGGGCGGCGACCCCCACGATGCCGACCGCCAGCGCGGCGAAGCGGAGCAGGACGAGCCGGATCCGGCCGACCGGGTGGGCGAGCACCAGGTCGAGGGTGCCGGCCTCCTCGTCCCCGGCCACGGCCCGGGCGCCGGCCGCGATCGCGAAGACCGCGACCAGCAGCGGCACCAGCAGGCCGTAGACGGCGCTGCCGAGGTAGCCGGCCGCGGTGGTGAGGTCGCTGTAGTTGAACGCCTCCAGCAGCCCCTCCGGGTACGCCGCCAGGGCCTCCTTCATCTCCGGGGTCTGCACCGTCGGCCAGAACGAGGCGTACATGGCGCCGACGGCCACGATCGCCACCGTCCAGCCGAGCAGCGACCGGCGGGCGTCGTGCAGCGCCTTGGTGAACGGGTCACGCAGCAACACGGGTGTCCTCCTCGCGGGAGTAGTAGCCGAAGAAGAGCTCCTCCAGATCCGGCTCCTCGGAGAGCAGCCCGACCACGGTGTGCCCGGCGGCCGCCTTGACCAGCCCGTCGGCCCGGCCGTCCAGCCGGCAGCGCAGGGTGGTCCCGGTGACGGCGACCTCGCTGACCCCGGCCAGGCCGCTGAACTCGGCCTCGGTGACCGGCTCGTCGAAGTGGATCTCGACTCGGCGGACGGCCCGCTCGCGCAGTTCCTCCACCCGGGCCACGGTGACCAGCCGGCCCTCGCGGATGATGCCGACCCGGTCGGCGGTCTGCTGCACCTCGCTCATCACGTGCGAGGACATGAAGACCGTCCGCCCGGCGGCCCGGGCCTCGCGGACCATGGCGAGGAACTCCTGCTGGAGGAACGGGTCCAGCCCGCTGGTCGGCTCGTCGAGGATCAGCAGCTCCGGGTCGTGCATGAAGGCCTGGATCACGCCGACCTTCTGCCGGTTGCCCTTGCTCAGCCCCCTGATCCGGCGGCCCAGGTCCAGGTCGAGCCGGGCGGCCAGCTCCTCGATCCGCCCCCGGGGCACGCCGCCGCGCAGGTTGCCCAGGTAGGTCAGCAGCTCGCGGGCGGTCTGCCGGCCGTCGACCACGAAGTCGCCGGCCAGGTAGCCGGTCCGGCGGCGTAGCGCCACCCCGTCGCGGCGGGGATCGAGGCCGAGGACGCTGAGGCGCCCGCCGGTGGGCCTGATCAGGTCGAGCAGCAGGCGGATGGTGGTGGACTTGCCGGCCCCGTTGGGGCCGAGGAAGCCGTACACCTCGCCGGGCTCGACCCGCAGGTCCAGCCCCGTCAGGCCGCGGTTGCGACCGTACGTCTTGACCAGTTCCGCGGTGTGGATGGCGGGCTCAGCCATCGACGTCTCCCTTCTCCGCGTATTCGGCCTCGAAGCGTTCGACGAGCTTGGGCACCTCGCGTTCGACGAACGCGTAGAAGTCGCGCATCACCCGCAACCGATCGGCGCCCGGAACGTCCTCACCGCCCACGACGGTCAGCCCGCGCTCCATCAGCTCCCGGAACGCCCGGAACTTCGTGGCGTCGGCGGCGATCCGGATGATCGCGTCGGGTCTGACCTCGTACGCGTGACCACGGTGCCCCGGCACCGGGACCCGGCGGGCCAGGCCGCTGGTCTCCAGCAGCCGCATGCCGGTGCTGACGGAGCCCTTGGAGAGCCCCAGCGCCTCGGCGAGCTGCGCGCTGGTCTGCCACGGCGGATCGCAGATCAGCAGCCAGCCGAGCAGCTTGCCGTACGCCGGGGGCAGGCCGAGCCCGCCGAGCACGACGGCGGCGTCCTCGGCGTAGTGGCGTTGGTCGGAGAGTTCCGTCATCGCGTACCTCGTTCGGAACGTTCAAGAAGTTCTGAACGAACAGTACGCCCCTCGGCGTGCCGACGGAAGCCCCCGTCGGCCGCCTTCCCGCCTTGTCGCCGGCCCGCTCCCAAGGCCGGCCGGCAACCCGTCGACCGTGCTGGCGGGTCGCCGGGCGGCCGGCCGACTGTGCGGCGGGCGGGTCAGGCGGCGGCGGTGGCGAGCCGGGTGACGCGGGTGCGCGTGACCAGGGCGTCGAGCAGCCCGCGCAGCAGGGCCTCGATGGTCTCGTCCCGGATCGTGCCGTCCGGGCCGAGCTTCTCGTGCGCGTTCGTCACGATGATCTCCGGCTTGCTGACCACTGCCGAGTCGGTCCAGAGGAAGAGCTGCCGGAGCTGGAGCTGGGCCCGTACCGTCCCCATGCCGGTGGGAGCCGCGCCCATGATGGCCACCGGCTTGTGCGCCAGGGGCGACACCCACGAGGTGATCGGGAAGCTCGGCCGGGACGCCCAGTCGAGCGCGTTCTTCAACACGCCCGGCACGCCGTAGTTGTACTCCGGGGTGGCGATCAGCAGCGCGTCCGCCGCCCCGATCCGCTCCCGCAGGTCCGTCACGGGCGCCGGCGGCTCGGCCTCGACGTCCTCGTTGAACGGCGGGATCGCCCCGAGGCCCTCGTAGCGCTGGATGGTCATGCCCTTGGGGGCCAGGCGCTCGGCGGCGCGGATCAGCGAGGTGTTGAAGGACGTCTGGCGCAGGCTGCCCGAGAGGGCGAGGACCGAGATGTCGGACATGTGGATCTCCTCCGTGGGGTGCTGGTCGCGCGATCCGCGCGAACGACGAATAGCGAAGCTGCTAAACAGTTGAGCTGCACGATAGTTAACCTGCTCAACTATCGGGCCGCAAGTACGATGTGAGACATGCCCCAGCTCAGCGCCCCCTCCGCCCGTCCGACTCCCGGCGACGGCTCGGAGCTGGCCGGCGACGTGGTGCGCCGGATCATGCACGTCGCCTCGGCGATGCGGCACGACCAGGCCGTGGAGATCGGCGCGCTGGGCCTCACCCCGGCCGCCGCCCGGGCGCTGCACGAGCTGGACCCGGACCGGCCGCTGCCCGCCCGGGACCTCGCCACGGTGCTGGGCTGCGACCGCTCCAACGTGACCGCGCTGGTCGACAAGCTGGAGCAGGCCGGGCTGGTCGAGCGACGGGTCGACCCGGCCGACCGGCGGCAGAAGACGCTGCTGGTCACCGACGAGGGCCGCCGGGTGCGGGCCCGGGTGCGCGAGGTCATGTCGGACTCCCGACTGCTCGCCGGGCTGACCGCGGGCGAGCTGGCGACCCTGCGCGAGCTGGTGTGGAAGGTCTCCGACGGGGGCTGCCCCGAGTCGTGCGGCGACGACTGACCCACCCCGCGCGGTTCGTGTCCGAGTGGGCGAGGCGGGCGCTCGTCGGTAATGCTGTCCGACGTGACCACCCCGCAAGATCTCGACGACCGGTTCCGGGAGGCGCTGGCCGCGCTGGCCGCGCCGCAGCAGCGGCGTGACCCGGCACGGCCGGTCACCGACGGCGCGGCGCTGACCGGCGCGCGGGCGCTGGACCTCTTCGACGCCCAGGTGACCAGCCGGCAGCTCGACCTGGCCGCGCGCTGGCTGCGCAGCTTCGGCGAGGGGTTCTACACGATCGGCTCCGCCGGCCACGAGGGCAACGCGGCGGTCGCCGCCGCCCTGCGCGCAGGCGACCCGGCGCTGCTGCACTACCGCTCGGGCGCCTTCTACTGCGTCCGGGCCGGCCAGGCGGCCGAGGCCACCCACGCCGACCAGGCCGCCGACGCCGACCAGGCCGCCCCCGCCGACGCCGACCACGCCGCCCCCGCCGGCGCCGACCAGGCCGCCCCCACCGACCACACCGCCCCGCCCGACCAGGCCGGGCCGCCCGACCAGCCCGACGGCGCCGGAGCGGCCGGCGGCCCGGCCGCTGCCGGCGACGCCGCCGGGGCGCACGACCCCGGCCCGGACGAGTCGACCGGCGCGCCCGCCGCGGACCGGCCGCTTCCCCCCGGGTACGCCGAGGCGGCCCGCGACGTGCTGCGCGGGATGGTCGCCTCCAGCCGGGAGCCGATCGCCGGCGGGCGGCACAAGGTCTTCGGCCGGGCGGACCTGGCCGTCGTCCCCACCACCTCCACGATCGCCTCGCACCTGCCCCGCGCGGTCGGGATGGGTCTGGCGGTGGAGCGGCTGCGCCGGCTCGACCCGGCCGGCCGGGGGCGGGCCGGGGACGCGCCGGGGGTCGCCGGCGGCGGGGAGGCGACACCCGCGCCCTGGCCGCCGGACGCGATCGTCGTCTGCTCGTTCGGCGACGCCTCGGTCAACCACGCCAGCGCCACCGCCGCGTTCAACACCGCCGGCTGGTACGACCACACCGGCCTGCGCATCCCGGTGCTCTTCGTCTGCGAGGACAACGGCCTGGGCATCAGCGTCCGCTCCCCGCAGGGGTGGGTGGCGACCACGCTGCGGTCGAAGCCGGGGATCCGCTACTTCGCCGCCGACGGCGGCGACCTGGTGCGGGCGTACGAGGTGGCGGCCGAGGCGGCGGCCTGGGTGCGGCGGCACCGGCGGCCCGCCGTGCTGCACCTGTCGACCGTGCGGCTGATGGGCCACGCCGGCGCGGACGCCGAGACCGCCTACCGCAGCGCAGCGGAGATCGCCGCCGACCTCGACCGGGATCCGCTGGTCGGCACCGCGCGGCTGCTGGTCGGCGCCGGCGTGGCCACCGGCGGAGAGCTGCTGGCCCGCTACGACGAGATCGGCTGGCAGGTGCGCCGCATCGCGGAGGAGGTGCTCGACGAGCCGAAGCTGGCGGCGCCGGCCGAGGTGGTGGCGCCGCTGGCCCCGCGCCGGCCGGCGCGGGTCGCCCGGGCGGTCGCCGACGCGGCGGCGCGGGCCGGCGGACCCGGCGCGGCCGCCCGGACGGAGGCGTTCGGCGGCAAGCCGCCCGAGCTGGCCGGCCCGCTCACCCTGGCGCAGAGCATCAACGCCGCGCTCGCCGACGGGATGCTCGACCACCCGCAGATGGCCGTGTTCGGCGAGGACGTCGGGGTCAAGGGCGGCGTCTACGGGGTGACCAAGGGGCTGCGGGACCGCTTCGGCCCCGCCCGGGTCTTCGACACGCTGCTCGACGAGACGTCGATCCTCGGGCTCGGGCTCGGCGCCGGGCTGGCCGGGATGCTGCCCGTGCCGGAGATCCAGTACCTGGCGTACCTGCACAACGCCGAGGACCAGCTGCGCGGCGAGGCGGCCACCATGCGGTTCTTCTCCCAGGGGGCGTACCGCAACCCGATGGTGGTGCGGATCGCGGGGCTGGCCTACCAGGAGGGCTTCGGCGGGCACTTCCACAACGACAACTCGGTGGCCGTACTCCGGGACGTGCCCGGCCTGGTGATCGCGGTGCCGGCGCGGCCGGACGACGCCGCGCCCATGCTGCGCACCTGCCTGGCCAGCGCGGCGGTGGACGGCAGCGTCTGCGTCTTCCTGGAGCCGATCGCGCTCTACCACACCCGCGACCTCTACGCGGACGGCGACGGCGAGTGGCTGGCCGACTACGCCGAGCCCGGCGCGTGGACCGGCGGGCACGTGCCGGTCGGCCGGGCCCGCGTCTACGGAGTCGGCTCCGCCGAAGACGTCACGATAATCACGTTCGGTAACGGGGTGCGGATGTCGTTGCGGGCCGCCGCGGCCCTCGCCGACGAGGGGATCGGCACCCGCGTGGTGGACCTGCGCTGGCTCGCCCCGCTGCCCGTGGCCGACATCATCCGCGAGGCCGCCGCCACCGGCCGGGTGCTGGTGGTGGACGAGACCCGCAGGTCGGGCGGGGTGGGCGAGGGCGTCATCGCCGCCCTGGTCGACGCCGGCTACGTGGGCGCGGCGCGGCGAGTGGCCGGAGTTGACTCGTTTGTACCATTAGGTCCGGCGGCGCGTCAGGTTCTGGTCTCCGAGGAAGCAATTACCCAGGGTGCCCGTACGCTCCTGGCACGGTAAATTCCGTTCCACCCGGTGCGCCACTTGCGCGGGGAGCCACAACTGTGTGGACTTGCCTGACGGCGTCGCACGACGTCGCCAGCAGGGATGAGATGAGGAGGCACGCGACAGTGAGCGCGACCGCTGGTCAGGCCGCCGACGGGGTACGCAGCCTGGCGGACCGGTTCGGGATCGAGCCGGGGATGGTCGTCATGGAGATGGGGTACGACGACGACGTCGACCAGGATCTCCGGGACGCCCTGACCGACCGCTGTGGAGAGCTGGTCGACGAGGACACCGACGAGGTGGTCGACGCGGTGCTGGTCTGGTACCGCGACGGCGACGGTGATCTCTTCGAGCTCCTCGTCGACGCCCTCGGCCCGCTGGCCGACAACGGCGTCGTGTGGCTGCTCACGCCCAAGGCCGGGCGCGAGGGGCACGTGGAGCCGAGCGAGATCGCCGAGTCCGCGCCCACCGCCGGCCTCCAGCAGACCTCGACGGTGAACGCCGGCCGGGACTGGAGCGGAGCCCGCCTCGTCCTGCGTCGCGGGGCCAAGGGCAAGAAGTAGTCCCGTCGGCGGCGATCACCCGACGGCGGTCGCCGCCGGGTGTGGCAGGCTGATGCCACCTGACCCCATCCTGAGGAGCTCGCATGCCGATCGAGGTTGGCGCCGAGGCGCCGGACTTCGTGCTCAAGGACCAGAACAACCAGGAGGTCCGGCTCTCGGACTTCCGCGGCAAGCGCACCGTGCTGCTGGTCTTCTATCCCCTCGCCTTCACCGGCATCTGCCAGGGTGAGCTGTGCGAGGTGCGGGACAACCTCAACGAGTACGTCAACGACGACGTCCAGGTGCTCACCGTCAGCGTCGACTCGGTCTACGCCCACAAGATCTGGGCCGACCGGGAGGGCTACCAGTTCCCGCTGCTGGCCGACTTCTGGCCGCACGGCGCGGTCGCCCAGGCGTACGGCGTCTTCAACGACGTCGCAGGCATCGCCAACCGGGGCACCTTCGTGATCGACAAGGCGGGCGTGGTGCGCTTCGCCGAGATGAACATGCCGGGGGAGGCCCGCGACCAGCAGGGCTGGCGCAAGGCGCTGGCCGAGGCCGTCGCGGCCTGACAACCGGGCACGCCGTACGACCGGGCCGGTGGCGGCAGGGTAAGCTTGCCAACCTCCGGCCCGCCGTACGGGCGTTCCGGGCGCGTAGCTCAGTGGGAGAGCACTCGCCTTACAAGCGAGGGGTCGCAGGTTCGAAACCTGCCGCGCCCACACTCTGACCAGCAACGAAGACGGGCCGCCGATCATCGGCGGCCCGTCTCGTCTCGGTCAGCGTTCCAGGGCGACCCGGCTACCTGTCCGGCGATGCCGTCGACGAGCCGCGGCGCGAGGTGCTGACACCTCGTCGTATTTCCTGCCCTTGCAGCTTATTCCTGCAAGCGGTAGAAAGCCCCGTCGAAACCGGAGAGTCTGTATATGTAGTTGTGGCCCTCGTCGCCATCTACGGAGTAGATTCTGAAGGTGACATCATCGCCACGAACAACTCCCAGGAAGTCTCCCTTGTCCGAGCTGGAGTAGTCGTTCGCAAAATTCATCACGTAGGTTCTGTCGTCTATCGTTATGTATTCGTATTCTGGCCCGCTGGCGGTTCCGATTACTTCCGCGCCTATCGTATGCCGGTAGACGACAACGAGCAGGAGGGCGATTACGAGTACAGTCGACCCCAGGATTATCGGCTTGCGCATTCTCTTCATGTCGCACCTTCTTGCTCTTGATCTGTGCCACCAAGGTGTGGGTGGTCTTCGTGGGTCAGCGGATCGTGGCGATCAGGCGTAGCAGGGCGGCGCGGGCGGGTGGGGGCCAGGCGGGCTTGCCGCCGGCCGGCCGTGGCCGTCGGCGTCGCCGAGGGATGCCGCCGAGGACGCGTGCCATCGCCCAGCCGCGGTGATCTCAATCCCGAGTCATGCGGAGCAACAGTAGTCCCACTGCGCGCGGAACGGGGGGCGGGAAGTCCGGACCTGTGCGACCGCCGGAAGCGTCGTCTCATTCACCGGCGTTCCGACCAGTTCCGGGCGGACCTCGCGGTCATGGTGGCCAGGGTAAATGAACACGGACGAACCCGGCAGTACGCAAGTTCGTCGAACTTGCGAGCGGGAGTCGCAGGTTCGAAACCTGCCGCGCCCGCCACCACCCGAACAGGCGAGATCCGCTGGCCGGGCTGCGCTTCCTCACTCACGGATCGAGTGGCTCGATGACCTGTTTCCGGGCGTGTTGATAGATCACCGAGCTGCGGAAGCCGACGATCTCGCGGCGTCCACTGAACTTGTCCATGAGGAAGGCGTGCAGGCTGTCCACGCCGGGGACGGCGACGTGGACGAGGAAGTCGTCGCCGCCCGCCACGACGAATACCGACAGCACCTCGGGCAGCCCCATCGCGTACTTCTTGAAGCCGTCGATGACGGCGCGGCTCAACGGACGGACCTGCACGTGCAGTAGCGCCTGAACGCCGCGGTTGAGGGCGGTCAGGCTGATCTCGGCGTGGTAGCCGGTGATCACACCCCGCTCCCTCAGCGCCCGCACGCGTTCGAGGCAGGTCGACGGCGCGACGCCGACGGCGCGGGCCAGTTCGCGGTTGGTCTGCCGCGCATGTGTCTGCAGATGCCGGATGATCGCCGTATCAAGTTCGTCCACGAATCAAGATCCTGCCATTTTCCCGAACGACGTTCGATGAAGGCCGGTCGACCCCGATCATGTGCCTAGTCTCGGTCCCGTTCGGACGGACGAGCAAGGGGGAGGCCACCATGGTCGCGACCGACATCGACACCGAGTCCACGCACGAGCACGTCGTCCTCAGGCGGGGCGCGCGATCCGGCCTGCCGATCGTCGTCGCGGTGCACTCCACCGCGCTCGGCCAGGCCATCGGCGGCTGTCGGCTGGCGCACTACCCGCACTGGCGCGACGGCCTGGACGACGCGCTACGGCTCTCGGCCGCGATGTCGGACAAGTGCGCGTTGGCCGGGCTGCCCAACGGCGGCGGCAAGACCGTCGTGGCCCTGCCCACCGGCGTGACACTGGACGGCGCCGCCCGGCGGGCGGTACTGCACGACGTCGGCGACGTCATCGCCGGTCTGAGCGGCACCTACGCGACCGGCCCGGACGTGGGCACCGGCCCCGACGACATGGTCACGATCGCCGAGCGGACCCCGTACGCGTTCTGCCGACCGGTCGGCGCCGGCGGCAGCGGCGACTCCTCCGAGCACACCGCCGTCGGCGTCCTCGCCGCACTGCGCGCGCTGTGCGCCGAGCGGTTCGGGTCGTCCGACCTGTCCGCGCGCAGCTTCGCCGTGCTCGGCCTCGGCCGCGTCGGCGGCCACGTGCTGCGGATGCTCGCCGACGCCCGCGCGACGGTGGTGGCGAGCGACGTCGACGACAGCCGACGCGCGCTCGCCGGCGCCGCCGGCGCGGCCTGGGCCAGCCCGCAGGACTGCCTGACCGCCGACGTCGACGTGCTCGTCCCCGCCGCCCTCGGTGGCCTGTTCACCCCGCACACGGTGCCGAAGCTGCGCTGCGCCGCGATCGCCGGACCGGCCAACAACCAGCTCGACACCCCGGCCACCGCCGACCTGCTGCACCAGCGCGGCATCCTCTGGGCCCCGGACATCGTCGTGAGCGCAGGCGGCATCATCCACGCCACCGCCGTCGAACTGCACCAGGAGACCTCCACCCAGGCCACCGTCCGGGTCCGCGGCATCGCCGACACCCTGACCGAGATCCTGCGGACCGCCCGCGCCACCGGCACGACCCCGGCCGACGCTGCCCGCTCCCACGCCCGCCGGCGCATCTCGGGCGCCCACCACTGACCACAGCCACCACCACACCTCCGACCACCCTGGAGCACCCCCACATGTCCCCGGCAACCAAACTCGTGATCGTCATCCGTGCCGACCTGCCTGCCGCGTGGGCGGCCAACGCCGCGGCGGTGCTCGCGTTGAGCCTCGGCGGCCGGCTGCCCCATCCCCCGGCGGGCGACGCCAAGGACGGCTCCGGCGAGCCGCACGCGGGGCTGAACCCCCATCCGGTGCCCATCCTGAGCGCCACCGCCGACCAGCTGCGCGACCTGCATCGAAGGGCGCGGGCCGACGGCGACCTGGTCACCGTGGCGTTCAACGAGGTCGCCCGACGGGCCCGCACGTACGACGACTACCTGGCCGCGCTCGCCGCCACACCCGCGGACGAGATCCACTATGTCGCCGTCGCGGCGTACGGCCCACGCAACCGGATCACCGCCCTGACGAAGCGATTCCCCCTCTACGGCGCCGACGCGCCGGTCACCGCACGGCCGGACGCCAGCCACAGGAGAGCCGGGCTGTTCCCCACCGTCGACGACCGCCGGTTCAGTACCCCCGCCAACGGCGGTGAACGGCAACTGCTGCACGACATGCTGCGCGCCCAGCGCAACACGCTGAGGTTGAAGTGCTCGGACGTCGAGAGCGACCTGGCTCGCCGAACGGTGCCGCCATCCACGCTGTCGCTGCTGGGTCTGATCCGGCACCTCGCCGACGTGGAACGCCGCTGGTTCCGCCAGGTCCTGGCCGGGCAGCGCGCGCCCCCACTGTTCTCGTCCCCGGCCCACCCCGACGGCGACTTCGACGACGCCGTACCCGATCCCGCCGTCGTCGCGGCGGCCCGCCGAGCCTGGCACGACGAGATCACGTTCGCCGACACCTTCATCGCCGACGCCGACAGTCTCGACGTCGAGGGCCACGACAGATGGCGCGGCACCGTCTCGCTGCGCTGGGTCCTCGTCCACATGATCGAGGAGTACGCCCGCCACAACGGGCATGCCGACCTGCTCCGCGAACGCATCGACGGAACCGTCGGCATGTGACCTTCCGTGGCCGGATCCGCCGGGGTGAGGTCGGCTCGAACTCGGCAGCCGAGCCGACCGCCTCGTCCGTCGGCCCGCGGGCCCGGGCGGTCAGAACCGCACGTTCGTCATCGTGTACCAGGTCGGCGCGAACACCGTGACGGCCAGCACGCCGAGGACCGCCGCCGACGCGAGCGCACCCGAGGTGGTGAGCGGCGCGGGTGCCACGGGCCTGCGGTTCCACCGCCCGACCGCGACGAACGCCGCGACCCCGCCCAGCACGAGATTGGCGGGCATCAGCGCGTACTCGCCACGGGTGAGGTGGAAGCCGGCGGCGAGGACCATCGTCAGCGCCAGGCCAGCGGCGGCGAGCGGCGTCAGCTTCGGCTTGACCCGGGTCATCGCCGGCAGGATCAGGCCGACGCCGCCGAGGACCTCGCAGGCTCCGACGAGGACGATGAGCGCCTGCGGCACCGCCGCGTACCACGCCACGGCCCGGGGCGCCGCCGCGTACAGGGCCTCGTCGTACATCAGCACCTTGCCGAAACCGCTGCCGGCGAAGAAGAAGCCCGCCAGCACCTGGAGCAGCCAGAGGGCGCCGTTGAGGGTGAATCTCGCCCCACGAGCCTTCGCCCGCCGCTCGCTCCGCTCGATCAGGTTGACCTCGGTGTGGGAGTTCATGTCCGGCGACCGCCTTTCCTCGGGTGGACCGTGCTGCTGACGGGAGTCAGTCGACCACCGGGGCGCCGGGGCGCGCGTCGTGCCTGGGACACCGTGGGACACGCGAGACGCGACACACCAGCGCAAACGCGCTTCCGTTCCGTGGTGGCGGGCTGGGACGGGCCAGGCGTCCGATCCTGTCCGTGGCCCACTTCCGCCGCCGACACGAGCGGTCCACACCGCCACGGGGCGGAGCGGGACGGGCACGCGCCGGCGGGCGCCGGATAGTCCGGCGCCCGCCGCGTCCGCGTCCGTCGTACCGTCGGCCGGGTCGGTGGGTCAGCTCGCGCAGACGGCGTACGCGCGCACCTTCCAGTTGCTGCTGAAGCCGTCCTCGTCCTCCGCCGCCGAGACGGTGACGGTCGTCGACGTGGTGGCCCGCATCTGGGTCAGGCGCACCTGCCCGTCGCCGCCGAGGATCTCGCCGCCCACGCCGTGCACGCGGGTGCCGGGCGGGCAGGTGGCGACGACCGACCGGGTGGCGGCGGAGGTGTAGTCGCTGTCGTTGGTGACGCGCTGCTCGCCGGGAAGCGGGTCGGCGCAGATCGCGGTGGCGTCGAGCCACCAGCTGTCGTCGAAGCCGGTGCCGTCCTCGGCGCCCGCCACCACGACGCTGCTCTGGTGGATCCGCAGATCCTCCAGGACGACCTCGCTGTTCGGCGCCCCGACGACCGCGCCGCCGACCCCGATGGCGTGCTTGCCGGGCGGGCAGGACTTCTCGAACCAGTTCGAGGTGCTGAGGCTGGGCCCCGAGCTGCCGGAGACCATCACCAGGCCGGCGGGCGGCGGGGCGCAGATCGCGTTCGCCGTGACCGCCCAGTTGCCGCCGACCCCGGTCTCGTCCTCGCGGCCGGTCACCGAGTAAGCGTCCCCGCCGACCAGCGGCCGCATGATGTCCATGCCGACCTGCCCGAGGCCGCTACCGGTGATCGCGCCGCCGCCGCCGATGACCTTGGTGCCCGGCGGGCAGGGCGCGTTCTGCGACTTCGCGACGCTGTTGCTGGAGCCGGTCGTCGTCTGGATGCTCAGGCCGGGCACCGCCGCCACCGGCCCGGCGAGGGCAAGCTGGCCGAGCACGAGCGCGCTCAGCGTGGCCCCGCCCACGGCGGCCGTCCGACGCGACCAACGGGTGCGCTTCGATCCTTCTCGCATGGTGTCTTCCCCTCCGGGGTTGTTCGTTGCGATGACACCGGTAGGAGCGCGATCGGGTCGGGATGCCAACAGAAACCTCGGAGAAAAATGTTCCGCCGTTTTACTGGACCGGTCGACGAGCAGCGAGGGACACGATGGACACGGCGGCACAGGACGACTCCACACTGGTCGAGGCGCTGCGGCGCGGCGAGCGGGCCGGGCTGGAGGGCATGTACCGGCGCTACGCCGACCGGCTGTACACGTACGCCCGCACGATGCTGCGCGAGCCGGAGGCCGCCGCGGACGCCGTCCACGACGCGTTCCTCGCGGCGAGCCAGCGCATCGGGCAGCTCCGCGAGCCCGACCGGCTGCGCTCCTGGTTGTACGCGATCGTGCGCAACGAGTGCCTCCGGCAGCTGCGGGACCGGGCCCGTGCCCTGCCGCTGGAGGAGGCGGGCGAGCCGGCGGCCGACGTGGCCGACCCGGGCAGCGGCGTCAACGCCGAGCAGGTGCGCGACCTGGTGCACACGGCGGTCGCCGCGCTCAACCCCGGCGACCGTGAGGTGGTCCACCTGGCCATCCGGCACGACCTGTCGTCCGCCGACATCGGCACGGCCCTCGGGGTGCCCACGAACCACGCGCACGCCCGGCTGTCGCGCGCCCGCTCGCAGCTCGAACGGGCGCTGGGGGCGCTGCTGGTGGCCCGCACCGGGGCCCGGGACTGCCCGACCCTCGCCGACCTGATCGACGGCTGGCAGGGCCGGCTCACCCCGACCCTGCGCAAGCGGGTCTCCCGGCACATCGAGAGCTGCGCGGTGTGCGGGCTGCTCCGGCGGGAACAGCTCAGCCCGGCGGCGCTGCTGTCGGCGTACACGGCGCCGGCCTTCCTGGTCGTCGCCGACGCGGTGTGGCCGCGACTGGCCGACGCCTGCGCGACCGGCGTCCTGGCCGATCCGGCACCCGGCACGGAGGCCGATCCGGCGGACGCGGCCACGGCCACGGCCGACCCTGTGCCGGCCGACCCGGCGCCGTCCGTCGACCCGGTGCCGTCCGTCGACCCGGTGCTGTCGGCCGACCCGGTGCTGTCGGTCGACCCGGTGCCGTCGGTCGACCCGGTGCTGTCGGCTGACCCGGTGCCGTCGGCCGAGGCGCTGCCCGGAACGGGGGACGCCGGGCGGGCGCGGGGAGCGGCTGACGGACCCGTGCCCGCGACGGATGGAGCGGTCGACGGACCCGCGCCGGCGGTGAACGGGCCGGTGGCCCCGGACGACGCGGCGGCGACGCCCTCGGACGGTGTGGCAACGTCGCCGGGTGGTTTGGCGACGTCGCCGGGTGGTGCGTCGTCGGGTGGTGCGGCGGCGGCTCCGGCCGGCGCGGTGGCGGCGCGCGGTCCGGCGCATGCCGTGCGGGCGACCTCGCCTGCGAACCGCGACCGGCGCCGCCGGCGGGTGGCCGCGACCGTGGTCCTGCTGATCCTCCTCGCCGCGCTCGGGACCTGGGCGCTGGGACCCGGGCGTCCGACCGCCGCGCGGGACGCCTCCGACCAGCCGGTATCGGAGACGCGCGGACCGGCGGCCGGCGATCCGGTGACGGCCGCCTCCGCGCCGCCGTCGGGCACGGCCCCGGCAAGCGGCACGCGGGCCGCCGAACCGCCGCCGGCCGGGGCCGTCGGTCCGACACCCGACCCCGTGGCCGCGCCGACGGACGGTGCCGGCGGCGCCCGGACCGACGCGCCCGGCGCCGTGCCGGGCGGTCCCGCGCCGTCGTCGACCGGGGCGCCGTCCCGGACTCCGGCCGCGCCCCGGCCGACCGCCACACCGCAGTTGGCCGCGGCGTTCACGGTCTCCGCCACCGCTCACGTGCGGTGCGGCTCGGACACGTACACGCTCGTGGTGCAGGCCACCGGCAGCGCCGCGCTCGGCGGCGCCGAGGTGCGCTGGACACCCGGCGGGGGAAGGGCGTCGACCCGGGCGATGACGGTGGACGGGTCGGCCGCGCGGGCGAGCGTCGGGCAGCTGCGCGTACCGACGCTGACCTGGTCGGTACGCGCGACCGCCGAGGACGGCCGCACGGCGCAGAGCGCGACCCGCACGGTCACCGACCCGTGCGTCCGACCGGGCTAGCCGGGACGGCCGTGGAGCGGGGGCGACCGTCGACCGTCCTGTTTGTCCTTTGCGAACCGTCCGGCCCGGACGGCTGAAATACGGTGTCGGGGTGACGCTGAGACTTGAGTCGATGACCGCCGAGCAGTACCTCCGGTACCGGCAGCGGGCGGAGGCGAGCTACGCGCGGAACATCGCCGACTCCGGCGCGATGCCGGCGCCGGAGGCCGAGGCGAAGGCGCAGGAGGACTACGCGAAGCTGCTGCCGGACGGTCTGGCGACGTCGGGGCACCACTTCTGGACGGCCTACGACGGCGACGACGAGGTCGGGATGCTCTGGCTGCACGTCGAACACAAGTCGGACGGCCCGCATGCCTTCGGCTACGACTTCGAGGTGCGACCGGACCTGCGGCGCAGGGGCTACGGGCGGGCCATGTTGCAGGCCGTGGAGCGGCAGTGCCGGGAGTGGGGGGTCCGCTCGATCGGCCTGAGCGTCTTCGGCTTCAACGTGCCCGCGCGGACGCTATACGAGCAGCTGGGCTTCGAGGCGACCGCCATCCAGATGCGCAAGCGCCTGTAGCGCGCGGGGGCGTCACCACGGGGGCGAAGCGCCCCGACGGCCCCCGCACGGCGTACGGGCGCGGTTGGATGGGGCGGTGAGCTACGCGGAGGTCCACGGGCTGCGCCTGTGGTACGAGGAGCACGGCACCGGCCGCCCGCTGCTGTTGCTGCACGGCGGCTTCGGGTCGGTGGAGACGTTCGGGGCCGTCCTGCCGGCGCTGGCCGCGCGTCGCCGGGTGATCGCGGTCGACCTCCAGGGCCACGGGCGCACCGCCGACGTCGACCGTCCGCTGCGCCACGAGTCGATGGCCGACGACGTGGCCGCGTTGACCGACCAGCTCGGCCTGGTCGAGGCCGACGTGATGGGCTACTCCCTCGGCGGCGGCGTGGCGTTGCGTACGGCGATCCAGCACCCGGCCCGGGTGCGCCGGCTGGTCGTCGTCTCCGCGTCGTGCAGACGTCAGGGCTGGTATCCCGAGGTGCTGGCGGGCATGCCGGAGCCCGACGAGGCGGCGGGCGAGCGGATGCGCGGCACCCCGCCCTACGAGCTCTACGCCCGGATCGCGCCCCGGCCGGGAGACTGGCCGAGGCTCTGGGCGAAGACGGGGGAGCTGCTGCGGCGCGACTACGACTGGTCGGCCGAGGTGGCCGCCCTCACCGTGCCCACCCTGCTCGTCTTCGCCGACGGCGACTCGGTCAGCACCGCGCACATCGTGGAGTTCTTCGGCCTGCTCGGCGGCGGCCACCGGGACGCGGGCTGGGACGGCGCCGACCGGCCGGCCGCCCGGCTGGCCGTGCTGCCCGGGCTCACCCACTACGACATCGTCGCCTCGCCGGCGCTGCCGGCCGCGGTGCTGCCCTTCCTGACCCACCCGGCCCGGCCGCCCGGGTGACGGGAGGCGGCCCGGCCGGGCACGGCGGTACGGGGGACCGCTGCCGTGCCCGGCGGGGACGTCCGTCAGAGGAAGGCGTACGCCTCGGCGTCGGCGTCCTCGGTCTCGCCGGCGGGCGGAGCGGCCACCGACACCGGCTCGCCGAAGCCGCTCATCCGCATCTCGGTGACGAGATCACCCAGGGTTTTTGTGGCGATGGTGTAGGACAGCTCGGTGACCCGACCCTCGGCGTCGACCGTCGCCTCGAACGGGATCGCCTTCGGGTCCTTCGCCAGCTTGGCGGACGACTTGATGCCGTCACGCATGCCGCTCTCGGTGCTGGCGGCCTCGGCCGCCTTCTCCAGGTCGGTGATGCCCCGGTAGCGACCCTCACCCACGCGCTCGGCGGAGACGATGCCCCCGATGACCCCGGTCTGCGACTTGAAGTCGAAGGACTGGCGTAGCGTGCTGCCCGGCCGGAGCTTGGTCAGGTCGATCTTCATCCACGCCTTGCCGCCCTCCGAGGGGTCGGACTTGATGTAGGCGGCGTCGCCGATCAGCCGGGCCTCGATCGGTTCCGGGGCGTTGCCGGTGATGTGGAGCGCGCGTGCCGCCGGGTCGACCTTGCCCTGGAGCTTGATCGAGGCGGGGCCCGCCTTCACCGAGGCATCCATGGTGAGCGTGCCGGAGAGGCTCCGGTCCATGCCCTGCCGGATGACGGCGACCGGGTCGGCCGCCGACGTGGCGGGGGCGGGGGAGTTCGCGGCGGAGCCGTCGGTGCTCGCGGCGGAGCCGTCGGAGCCGGTGCCGCAGCCGGTGGCGAGCACGGCGAGGGCTGCCGCGAGGGCGGGAATCAGTCGACGCATGGTTGCGACCCTAACGGGCGGCGCCACCCGTTTTCGGCTGCCCCGGAGGCCCCTGTCCGGATGTCGCCCGACCCTGCGCCGGAGCCGACCGCCGCGCCGCCACCGGCCGGGGCGGGCCGCGGCCAGGAGTGTTCCCCGGCGCAGCGGGAAACCGCCCCCCGACGCACCTGGGGAGGAGCGACGGATGACGCATGGCGGCGGACTGACGATCGGCGTGCTCGGCTCGTACGGGGGGCGCAACCTCGGCGACGAGGCGATCCTGACCGGCCTCCTGGCCGACCTGCGGGAGCAGGAGCCGAACGGGCGGATCATCGTCTTCTCCCGCAACCCGGAGCACACCCGGGTCGCCCACCCGGACGTGGAGGCGGTGCCCTGGGAGGGCGTCAGCCGCACCGACTCCGCCCTGGTGCTGGCGCAGCTCGACGTGCTGATCCTGGGCGGCGGCGGCATCCTCTACGACCGGGAGGCCCGCCGCTACCTGCGGGTGGTCCGGGTCGCCCAGGAACGAGGGCTGCCGCTGCTGACGTACGCGGTGGGGGTGGGGCCGCTCAGCGAGGGCGTGGACACCGGCATGGTGCGGGAGACCCTGGCCAGCGCCGCCCAGGTGACCGTGCGGGACCAGGAGTCCCGGATGGTGCTGGAGGAGGCGGGGCTGCTGAACCCGATCACGGTCACCGCGGACCCGGCGTTCCTGCTCGAACCCGAGGACTTCCCGGCGGAACTGCTCCGCGAGGAGGGGGTGCCGGCCGGGAAGCGACTGGTCGGGATGAGCGTACGGGAGCCGGGCCGGGCCGCCGAGCGGCTCGACGTCGACGGCTACCACCGCCTGCTGGCCCAGATCGGCGACTTCCTCGTGCACCGGATCGACGCGTACGTGCTCTTCGTCCCGATGGAGCGCGACGACATCCGGCACTCGCACGGCGTGCTGTCGCACATGATCGCCGCCGAGCGGGGGCGCATCCTGCACGGCACCTACTCGCCCGAGCAGGTGCTCGGGCTGATGCGCCACTTCGACCTGGCCGTCGGGATGCGGCTGCACTTCCTGATCTTCGCCGCGATGGTCGGCACGCCGTTCCTGCCGCTGCCGTACGCCGGCAAGGTCTTCGACCTGGCCCAGCGGCTCGGCGTGCCGGCGCTGCGCGGCGTGGAGCGGGAGGTCGAGGGCCCCCTGCTCGCCGAGGTCGACCGGCTCTGGGACGAGCGGGCCGAGCGGGCCGAGGCCACCGCCCGGCGGGTGGCCGACGTGTGCGAGCAGGCCCGGGGGACCTCGCAGGTCACCCGGGCGGTGTTGGAGAGCCTCCGCGCCCGCACCCTGAGCCGGGCGGGCTGAGCCCGCTCAGAAGCCCGGGCGGGCCGGGCACGCTCAAGAGGCCGGGCGGGCTGGCCACGCTCAGAGGCCGGGCGGGCTGGGCACGCTCAGAGGCCGGGCGGGCCGGGCGTGCTCAGAAGCCGGGCGGGCCGGGCCCGGCTCAGACGGCCGGCCCGCGCCAGCAGTAGCGCCACCCGTCCGCCCCGGCATCCACGGACTCCAGCTCGTAGATCTCCGCCTCGGCCAGCCCTTCGGGGCCGAGGTGGTGGTGGGTCAGCGGCGGGCGGCCGTTCGGGTCCAGCTCGACGGTGACCGTCTCGCCGTCGGCCGCGCCACCCACGAGCGGGATTTCTGCCGATGATGCCATGCGCCCATCCTGCCCCGGCCGGCCCGGCCCCGCAGCGGATAGCGGGGCAGCGGGCGGAGCATCCGGCGACTACCGTCGGCGGATGGCGGAGATTGCGATCGACCCCGCGCTCGGGCCCGTGCTGGCCCGCACGGGCGACGAGCGGGCCGTGCTCGAATCGTTCCTCGACTTCCACCGGGGCGTGCTGCTGCGCAAGCTGCGCGGCCTGTCCGACGCCGACGCGGCGCGCCGGCTGGTGCCCTCGGTCACCACCGTCGCCGGGCTCGTCAAGCACCTGACGCTTGTGGAGCGGAACTGGTTCCCCTGCCTGCTCGCGCCCGGCCCCGGCGACGTCTACCTCACCACCGAGGAGGACGCCGTGGCCAGCTTCGTGCTCACCGAGGAGGACACCGTCGAGCGGCTCGCCGGGGCGTACGAGCGCGCCTGCGCCCGGTCCCGGGAGGTCGCCGGGCGGTTCGACCTCGACCACGTCGTCCCGCACCCGCAGCTCGGCGAGGTCTCGCTGCGCTGGATCCTGGTGCACATGATCGAGGAGACGGCCCGGCACGCGGGTCACGCCGACATCCTGCGCGAGCTGACCGACGGTTCCACCGGCGCCGTCTGACCGGACTTCCGCGACGGCGCGGCGGCGGGCGGGGCATCTCCGCCCGGTCAGGGGCGCGGCAGCAGGCCGGCCGGATACTCCATCCCGTCGTGGGTGCAGGCCGCCGCGGCGACCCGGGCCGCGTACGCCGCCGCGTCGGCCGGCGGCGCGTCGCGCAGCCGAGCGGCGATCACCCCGGCCGCGAACGCGTCCCCGGCGCCGTTCGTGTCGACGACCGGCGCGGGCGCCTCGGCGGCGGCCACCCGGCGCGGCCCGCCCCCGCCGGTGTGCAGGTCGGCGCCCTTCGCCCCGTGGGTCACCAG
>NZ_JBSGDY010000012.1:0-72534 GCF_053602615.1 Micromonospora sp. NPDC004336 | reverse complement strand
GCCCGCCCCCCCCCCCCCGGGGGGGGGCGCCCCCCCCCCCGCCGCGGCGGGTCAGGCGACCGGGCGGAAGCCGCGCAGCCGCAGGCTGTTGGCGACGACGAAGACCGAGGAGAAGGCCATCGCGGCGCCGGCGATCATCGGGTTGAGCAGGCCGGCGGCGGCCAGCGGCAGGGCCGCCACGTTGTAGGCGAAGGCCCAGAACAGGTTGCCCTTGATGATGCCGAGGGTGCGCCGGGAGATCCGGATCGCGTCCACGGCGGCCATCAGGTCGCCCCGCACCAGGGTCAGGTCGGACGCCTCGATCGCCACGTCCGTACCCGTGCCCATGGCCAGACCCAGGTCGGCCTGCGCGAGGGCGGCGGCGTCGTTGACCCCGTCGCCGACCATCGCCACGGTCCGCCCCTCGCCCTGGAGCCGCCGCACCACGTCGACCTTCTCGGCGGGCAGCACCTCCGCGATCACCTCGTCGATGCCCACCTCGGCGGCCACCGCCCTGGCGACGGTGGCGTTGTCGCCGGTCAGCAGCACCGGCGTCAGGCCGAGGGCGCGCAGCCCGGCGACCGCCGCCCGGCTCGTCGGCTTGACCACGTCGGCCACCGCGAGCACGCCCCGGGCCCGCCCGTCCCAGCCGGCCAGCACCGCCGTCCGCCCCTCGGCCTCCGCCGTGGTGGCGGCCCGCGCCACCTCCTCCGGTACGTCGAGACCGCGCTCGCGCAGCAGCCGGAGCCGGCCGACCAGCACCTCCCGGCCCTCGACCGACCCGGTCACGCCGAGTCCCTCGACGTTGGCGAAGCCGGTGACCGGCGGCAGTGCGCCCGCCTCCGCCGCGCCGGCGGCGACCGCCTGGGCGATCGGGTGCTCGGACGCGGCCTCCAGCGCCCCGGCCAGCCGGAGCAGTTCCGCGCGGTCCTCACCGGTCGCCGGGAGGACGTCCACCAGGGTCATCCGGCCGGTGGTGACGGTGCCGGTCTTGTCCAGCACCACGGTGTCCACCCGCTTCGTGGACTCCAGCACCTCCGGCCCCTTGATCAGGATGCCGAGCTGGGCGCCCCGGCCGGTGCCGACGAGCAGGGCGGTCGGCGTGGCCAGCCCGAGGGCGCACGGGCAGGCGATGATCAGCACCGCCACGGCGGCCGTGAACGCGGCGGTCGCGCCCGCCCCGGTGCCGAGCCACCAGCCGAGGGTGCCCGCCGCGAGGGCGATCACGATCGGCACGAAGACCCCGGAGATCCGGTCGGCGAGCCGCTGCACCGCCGCCTTGCCGGTCTGCGCCTGCTCGACCAGCCGGGCCATCTGGGCCAGCTGCGTGTCGCCGCCGATCCGGGTGGCGGTCACCACCAGCCGGCCGCCGGCGTTGACCGTCGCGCCGACCACGGCGTCGCCCGGGCCGACCTCGACCGGGACGGACTCGCCGGTCAGCATGCTCGCGTCGACCGCCGAGGTGCCCTCGTCGACCACCCCGTCCGTGGCGATCTTCTCGCCGGGGCGGACCACGAACCGGTCCCCCACGGCGAGCTGGTCGACCGGGATGCGGGTCTCCGCGCCGTCGCGGATCACCGCGACGTCCTTCGCGCCCAGTTCGAGCAGGGCGCGCAGGGCCGCGCCGGCCGTCCGCTTGGAGCGGGCCTCGAAGTAGCGGCCGGCGAGGATGAACGCCGTCACCCCGGCCGCCGCCTCCAGGTAGATGTTGCCGGCCCCGTCGGTGCGGCTGATGTCGAGGCTGAACGGGTGGGTCATCCCCGGCTCCCCGGCGGTGCCCAGGAAGAGCGCCCACACCGACCAGCCGAACGCGGCCAGGGTGCCGACCGAGACCAGGGTGTCCATGGTCGCCGCGCCGTGCCGCAGGTTGATCCAGGCGGCCCGGTGGAAGGGCAGGCCGCCGTAGACGACGACCGGGGCGGCCAGGGTCAGCGACAGCCACTGCCAGTACTCGAACTGCCAGGCCGGCACCATGGCCAGCACGACCACCGGCACGGTGAGCGCCACGGTCGTCCGCAGCCGGGTGCGCAGACCCCGGAGCTCGTCGACGGGCTCGGTGGCCTCGGGCGTGCCGGCCGAGGCCGGCGGAGGCGGCAGCGCGGCGGTGTAGCCGGTCTTCTCCACCGTGGCGATCAGGTCGTCCGGGGTGACGTCGTCGGCGTACCGGACGGTGGCCTTCTCGGTGGCGTAGTTGACCGTGGCGGCCACGCCGTCCATCCGGTTCAGCTTCTTCTCGATGCGGGCGGCGCAGGAGGCGCAGGTCATGCCGCCGATCGCCAGCTCGATCTGGTTCGGCGCGGTCAGCAGGGGTTTCGTGGTCATCACGGGGTCCCGTCAGTCGTGCCCGTGGCCGGGGGCGCCGTGGTCGGCGCCGGCGGTCGGGGAGATCGGGGCGGCGGGGGTGCCCGGCGCCGCCGGGGTGCCCGTCGCGGCCGGGGCGGCGCCCGGGCCGGTCGGGGCGCCGGCGACGACGGTGAACTCGGCGGTCCGCACCACGCCGTCGTGCTTGAAGTCCAGGTAGAGGCGGTAGGCGCCGGCCGACGGCACCTCAGCGAAGAACCTCACCTCGGGGCCGGGCCTGGTCCGCCCGTCGCCCGGCTCGCCGTCGGGGTGCACGTGCAGGTACGCCAGGTCGCCCTGGCGCAGCGCCACCAGGTGGCCGTACGCCCCGAGGTAGGGCTCCAGGTCGGTGACCGGCGCGCCGTCGCGGCTGACGGTCAGGGCCAGCTCGGCGGTGCGGCCGGGCTCCGGGGTGCCGGCGAGGGTGACGGTGTAGCCGTCGACGGTGGCGCTGGTCGCCGGGGCGGGCAGCGGCCGCTCGGTCAGCACGCCGGGGACGGTCACGTCGACCCCGAGGGTCAGCGCCTCGCCCCCGGTGGGGGTGAAGTCGGCGAAGGCCCGCCAGACGCCCGGCCCGCCCAGCGGCGAGTCGACGTGCCAGGTGCCGTCCGGCGTCATCTCCGGGTGCACGTGCCGGAAGCCGGAGAGGTCGCGGCGGGCGACGATCAGGTGCATGCGCTTGTCGTGGGCCACGTCGTAGCCGGTGACCGGCCGGCCGTCCGGGCCGGTGACCCGGAAGGCGAACTGCCCGGCCGGGGCGGCCACGGTGCGGAGGGTGTAGCCGCGGTCGGAGACGAGCAGCCCGCCGGGCAGCTGGGCCGCCCCGCTCTCGTCGCCGCCGTGTCCGGCGTCGCCGGCGGCCGCGTGGCCGCCGCCGGCGTCGTGGCGGGTGTCGGCGGCGGGGGTGACGGGGCCGGCCACGTGGCCGACCCCGTACGCCGCGCCGAACACCGCCGCGAGGCCGAGGGCGAAACCGCTCAGCTTCGTCGCCGTGTTCATGGTGTACCTCGTCTTCCCCGTGCCGCCGTCAGGCGCCGACGAGGTCGTAGCCGGCCTCGTCGACGGCGGCGCGCACGGTGTCGGTGTCCAGCGGGCTCTCGCTGGTGACGGTGACCTTGCCGGTGGCGAGGTCGACCTGGACGTCGCTGACGCCCGGGATCGCGCCGACCTCGGCGCTGACCGAGCTGACGCAGTGCCCGCAGGTCATGCCCTGCACCTGGTACGTGGTGGTGACCATCGAACTTCTCCTCTCGACGCCTCCAGCATATACCCCCCAGGGGTAATGCGGAGGCGGACGGGCCTCTTGCCTTGTACCGGTACCCGGTGGGGGTATTCCCGGCACGAAGGACCGTACCATACCCCCGAGGGGTACGCTATCCTCGATCCCATGACCACACCGACGCCTACCCCGACCAGGGGATACACCGCCACCAAGGACCAGCTGCTGGCCCGGCTGCGCCGCGTCGAGGGGCAGGTCCGGGGCATCGAGAAGATGGTCGACGACGACCGTTACTGCATCGACGTGCTCACCCAGATCTCCGCGATCCAGGCCGCACTGGACAAGGTCGCGCTCGGCCTGCTCGACGGGCACGCCCGGCACTGCATGCACGAGGGTGCCGCCGAGGGCCGGGCCGACGAGATGGCCACCGAGATGATGGCCGCCGTCGGCCGCCTCATGAAGCGCGGCTGACCCGCCCGCCGACCCCGGCGCCCCGCAGGGGGGCGCCGGGGCGGATCCGTCCGGAGCGCCGGATCAGGCGCCGGGGCGGGCCCGTCCGGGGCTCCGGGCGCGCCGGGGGGCCCGGGCGCCGGATGAGGCGCCGGGGGCGCGGGTCAGAGCCGGCCGAGGATCCCGCGCATCGTGTCGATCTCGGCCTGCTGGGTGGCGACGATCTGCCCGGCCAGGGCCTTGGCCTCCGCGTTCACGCCCCGGGAGAGCTCGTCCCGGGCCATCGTGACGGCCCCCTCGTGGTGGGCGATCATCATGGTCAGGAACTGCCGGTCGAACTCCCGACCGGAGGCCGCCGCCAACTTCGTCATCTCGGCGTCGGTCATCATTCCGGGCATGCCGTGGTCCATGTGCGGCATCTCGGCGCCGGGCGAGGGCACCGGCCGGCCCCAGGCCGACAGCCAGCCGCTCATGGTCGCGATCTCGGGCGCCTGGGCGGCCTTGATCTCCGCGGCGAGCCGCTTGACCTCCGGGTCCGCCGCCCGCGTCGCGGCCAGATCCGCCATCTCGACGGCCTGCCGGTGGTGCGGGATCATCATCTGGGCGAACATCGCGTCGGCGTCGCCGAACGCGGCCGGGCCGGACGCGGTGGCCGCCGGGCCGGTGCCGCCGGGCGTGCCGTGCATGCCCGGAGACGGGTGCCCGTCGCCGCCGCAGGCGGTCAGGGCGAGCGCGGCGGTGACGGTGACGCCGGCCAGGGCGGCACGGCGCGCAAGGGTACGAGTGATCACTTTCTGAGCCTTTCGGTGTCGGAACGTACGCAGCACGACGGGACGCGGACCCGGGGAGACCGGGTCGCGTCGGGCGTCCTATCTGCGCAGCACCGAGACCGTGGCGAGCCGCAGGCCGACCGGCCCGGACGGCGGGGCGCGGGGGGACCGCTCCGGCCCGCCCGACGCCCGGCCCAGCGGCCCGACCGCCCGTACGCCCGCCAGCAGCAGCACGGCCAGCAGCAGCGGGACGGCCAGCGCCCCCAGCACCGCCAGGCACACGCCCCACCACGGCAACCCGCCGCCCGCCCCGCCCGACGGCAGCAGCCGCTCGTGCGGGCAGTCGCCCGGGCAGCCCGCGCCCCCGGCGACGGCCTGACGGGCGAGGCCCGGGGGCGGCGCCACCGCGGCGGCGTACGAAACAGCGGTCTGCCGCTCGGGTGCCTCGCCGCCGTGCGGGCCGGTGTCCGCGGCGCGCGTCGCGGCGACCGTGGAATGCGTCGCGGCGGCGGTCCGCGGCACCACGTCGGCGGTCCGCGTCACGGCGATGGCGGCCCGCGGCACCACGTCGGCGGTCCGCGTCACGGCGATGGCGGCCCGCGTCACCACGTCGGCGGCCCGCGTCGCATCAGTGGCTCCCGTCACGGCGGCGGCCCGCGTCACGGCGGCGGAGTGCGGCGCGGACTCGGCGGCGGAGCGCGGCGCCGTGGCAGCGGGTCGGGTCGCGGCGTCGGCGTGCGTCGCGGCGTCGGCGGAGTGGCCCGTGCCGTGCGTGCCGTGGCCGAGGGTGTGCATCGCGGCGAGCCCGAGCAGCGTGCCGACGAGCAGCGGGATCCGCGCCCATCGCCCCGCCGTCGCCGTCGCCGTCCGCACACCCCCACGCTAGCCGGCCGCAGCCGGTTCTCCTCCGGGGCGACCCGCGCAACCGGCGGTGGCCCGCGCCTCGACACCAGCCCGCACGACCTGCGGCCGGATGTCGGGATGGCTACCATTCGGCCGGTGAGCCTCCGAAATCCGCACCGCCCGCGTCGCCACCCGCGTCGGGCGGCGGCACCCACCGCCCGGTCCCGCGCCCGCCGGGCGGGCACGGGGCGTCACCGCTCCGCCACCCCGGGGGGATCCGGCGCGGCGGTCGACCCGGGCCGCTGAACCGACCGGCCCGCCGGCACGTACCCCGCCCTGGAATCGTTGGGAGACACTCGATGGGCGCCGACCACACCCGTCCCGCACCGTCCGCCCCGCCGGGGGTGCGCCGGATCCTCGTCGCGACGGTGGTGCCCCTCTTCGTCGCCACCCTGGTCGCGGCCCTGGCGCTCTGGCCGTGGGACGCCCCCGACGCGGCTCCCGGCGCCGACCCGCCCCGCCACCACGGCACGGTGACGCGGGTGGTGACCGAGCCGTGCCCACCCACCCCGGAGACACCGGAGGGGTCCCCGGGGGCCGCGGCGGGCCCCTGCGGCACCGTCACGGTGCGGGTGGACGACGGCCCCGCCGCCGGGCAGCAGGTGGAGACGCCGGTGCCGGCCGGGCCCGGCGCGCCGACGGTCGAGGTCGGCGACGAGATCATCCTGGTCCAGCTCACCGACCCCGCCGACCCCTCGGTGAGCACCTACAACATCGCCGAGCACCAGCGCGGCGAGCCGCTGCTCTGGCTGGTGGCGCTCTTCGCCGCGGCGATCGTCGCGTTCGGGCGCTGGCGCGGGCTCGCCGCGCTGGCCGGCCTGGCGGCGAGCTTCGCCATCCTGCTCACCTTCGTGCTGCCCGGCATCAGCGCCGGCCGCTCGCCGCTGCTGGTCGCGGTCGTCGGCGCCGCTCTGATCATGTTCGTGGTGCTCTACCTGACGCACGGGGTGACGGCACAGACCTCGGTCGCCGTGCTCGGCACGCTCGGCAGCCTGGTGCTGACCGGGATCCTGGGCACGATCGCCACCGCGGCGACGCACCTGACCGGCTTCGGCAGCGAGGACGCCACCACGCTGTCGATGTTCCAGGCCGACGTCGACCTGCACGGCCTGCTGCTCGCCGGGATCATCATCGGCTCCCTCGGCGTGCTCGACGACGTCACGGTGACCCAGGCCGCGACGGTCGGCGAGCTGGCGCACGCCAACCCCGGGCTGTCCCGGACGCAGCTCTACCGGGCGGCGACACGGGTCGGCCGCGCCCACATCGCCTCCACGGTCAACACGATCGTGCTGGCGTACGCCGGCGCCTCGCTGCCGGTGCTGCTCCTGCTGACCGCCGACTCCCGGGCGGTGACCCAGATCCTGACCAGCGAGTTCCTGGCCCAGGAGATCGTCCGCAGCGCGGTCGCCACGCTGGGCCTGATCGCCGCCGTGCCGCTGACCACCGGCCTCGCGGCCCTGGTGACCACGGCGGGCCGGCGCGGCGGCGGGTCCGCCACCGACGGCGCCGCCCCGACCCCGCCGGCTCCCCGGCCGGCGGCCGACCGCTCCGAGGCGCTCGAGGCCCTCGGCGGGCCGCGCGCCGGCAGGGCGCCCTCCGCCGCCCCCGCCGGGTGGCCGGACCGAGACGGGAGCACGGACACCGCATGGTGACACTCCTCAGCGTGACCGATCAGGACCCCTCGCCTGATAAACGCGTCACTGGTCACCCTCCGCCCTTACGAAATAACGCATTTAGTCGGCTTAGGGACGTAGATCCCCGGGAGGGCTGTCGGGTAACCTCGCTGCCGGTCACCGCCGAAGGCGCGCAGCGGCGCCTGCGGTGCCGCCGCCCAATCGCCACCAGGCGAGCCGGGGACCCAGGTACGTGGGGTGAATCCGCGACAGCGGTAGGGGCCACTTCCGCCCCGAACCCGTCAGCTAACCCGGTCGGCGGTCGACGGAAGGAAACACTGTGACGGCACCCCTACGCCGCTGGTTGACACCTGTGGTGGCCGTGATCGCCGCCCTGGCCGTCTTCGTCGGGCCCCTCCCGGCGGCGGCCGCACCAACCACACCGCCCCAGCCCTCCGGGCACGGGGACGACGAACCCAAGCTGCTCAACGACCTGATCGAGTCGCGCAACCGCAGCTACGTCCAGGCCAAGTCCAAGCTCGCGAAGTCGAAGAAGCGCCAGCTCGAACTGGCCCTGGAGGTCGACCGGGCGCAGGCCGAGCTGGCGGCGCTGGCGCCGCAGGTGAGCCAGATCGCCGCCCAGTCCTACCGCACGGGGCGGATCGGCGCGGTGTCGATGCTGCTGGACACCGCCAGCCCCGACTCGTTCGTCCGACGCGCCGCCGCGCTCGACGAGCTGAACCTGGTCAACTCCAAGAAGCTCGCCGAGGTCAACGCGGTCAAGAAGCGTGCCGAGCAGGCCAAGCTGGCCCTCGACGCCGAGGTCCGCGAGCAGACGAAGCTGACCAACGAGATGGCCCGCGGCAAGCGCGAGGCGGAGAAGGCCCTCGCGCTCGTCGGCGGCAGGGGGCTGACCGGCGGCAAGGTGGTCGCCACCTCGCCGGTGGCCCGGATGGGGCCGGGTCGCACCTCCGACGGCGACTGGAAGCCGCTGTCCTGCACCGAGGACGACCCCACCACCTCCGGCTGCATCACCGCGCGCACCCTGCACATGTACAAGGAGGTGAAGCGGGCCGGGTTCAACCGGTTCGTGGGCTGTTACCGCTCCGGCGGGCCGTACGAGCATCCGAAGGGCCGGGCCTGCGACTGGTCGCTGCAACGCAGCGGCTTCTCCCCCTGGCACAACGACGACACCTACATGTACGGCAACAACCTGACCGCGTTCCTGGTGCGTAACGCCGACCGGCTCGGCATCTACTACGTGATCTGGAACCGGCAGATCTGGTTCCCGGCGACCGGCTGGAAGTCCTACAGCGGCCCGTCGAACCACACGGACCACGTGCACGTGTCACTGCTCTGACGCCGTACGACGACACAGGGCCGCCCCGCGTCCGCGGGGCGGCCCTTTCGCTTCGTGAGGCGGGTCAGGCGACGGCAGCCGAGGCGGCCGTCGTCGCTTCGTGGCGCGGGTCAGGCGACGGCAGCCGCGTGGGCCCCGTCGGAGGCGGCCCGCGCCCCGTCGGCCGCGCCCAGGTGGGCCGGCACGGAGGCCACCACCCGCGCCTCGCCGGCGGCCAGCCGGTACGACATGCCGACCACGGCGCACCGCCCGGCGGCCACCTCGGCGGCGAGCACGGCCGACCGGTCCAGCATCGCCTCGACGGTGCACCCGATGTGGATGTCGACGATGCGGTCGATGTCGTCCACGCCCTCGGCCGCGGCGCGGCGCAGGCTGGGCACCACGGCGTCGACCACGGCCGGCAGGTGCCCCGGCGGGAGGGCGCCGGTGGCGTCCGCGGCACGGGCGGCCTGGACGGCCCCGCAGGAGTCGTGCCCGAGCACCACCACCAGCGGCGTGCCCAGGACCGTCACCGCGTACTCCACGCTGCCCAGCACCTCGGGCCCGACGGTGTGCCCGGCGGTGCGGACGACGAAGAGGTCGCCGAGGCCGCGATCGAAGATGATCTCGGCGGCGAGCCGGGAGTCGGAGCAGCCGACGATGACCGCGAACGGGTGCTGCCCGTCGGCGACCGCGGCGCGGTGCCCGGCGTCCTGGTTGGGGTGGCGCGGGGCGCCGGTCACGAAGCGCCGGTTGCCGGCGTGCAGCTCGGCGAGCGCCTGCGCGGGATCGGCCGGAGTGTCCGACGCGGCCCCTACGGCGGCGGCTCCCGTGGCCGGCCGCGCGGAATCCTGCTCCGGGCCCGGCCGAGTGCCGGGGGATCCGGGACGACTCATCTCCCTCACCTTGCCCCTCACGTGAAAGACCTGGTCATCCCGGCCGACGCTGGACGCGGGCTGTCCCCACGTTCACACGCACCCGAAGGTACGTCAAGGGATGCGTGATATGCGCTTCATATGTTTGTGCGCACCCGGCGGGGACGGGCGAGGGCCCGGCGGAAAACCCGAAGGGTCCGCCATACGATGGGCGACATGGCGACGACAGGGGAGAACGGGAGCACCCGGAACTGGACGTTCCTCACCAACCACGGTCACGTGCTGCTCGCCATCGCCCGTAACCCCACCGCCCGGCTGCGCGACGTCGCGGACGAGGTGGGCGTCACCGAACGCGCCGCCCAGGCGATCGTCGCGGACCTGGAGGCCGGCGGTTACCTGTACCGCACCCGGGTGGGCCGGCGCAACGAGTACACGCTCAACCCGGCCGGCCGGTTCCGGCACCCCGCCGAGGCGGACCGACAGGTCGGCGCGCTGCTGGCCCTCTTCGCGGACGACGACGCAGAGGGCGCCGACCGCGCCTGAGGCCGCAGGCCGACGCGGCCTGAGCTGGCAGGCCTGCTCGTCCCGGAACTCCTGGTCGTGGTCCGGATCCGGCCGGGGCGCCCGGCGGGCCGGACGGTCAGCCGCCGCGGGCGACGGGGCCGATCAGCTGGCGTTCGGTGGGGGTCATGCTGAGCATCACCCACTGCACCTTGCCCTTGGTGATCAGGCCGACCATCTCGGGGTGCAGCTGGGTGAACCAACTCTGCACACTCGCCAGGCCCAACGCGCTCGCCGCCGTCGCGGCCTCCGTCTCCACCAACCGCTGGAGCAGCACGATGTCGCTGCGTACCAGCGCCTCGACATCCCAGCCGGCCAGGTCGTCGCGGACCACCAGGGTGGCCCGCCAAGGCGCGCTGAGGCCCGAGTCAGGGCCGGTGACCGGGCCGGTGTCGATCACGATGAGCTGCGGCTCGGTCGGGCTGGCCGCGGTCGGCGGCGGAACGCCCGGCGGCAGGAACGAGGCGACGTCCCGGCCGATGACGCAGCGCCGCAGGAAGGAGTCCCACTCCTGTTCGCGGGCGGTCTGGATGAACAGCCGGGCACCGAGCGCGAGGGCGCGGAAGGCGAGCAGTTCGGCGCAGCGTACGCCGCCGGTCAGTAGCAACCGCGTCGGTTCGGCCCGGAACAGGCGCAGCCCCACCGGCTCCTGCTGCCGACTGCGCCCGACGACCAGGCCACCGCCCCCGGCAACCAGGTTCAGACCGCCGACCGTGGCGGTGTCGGCGACGTGCGACCCCATCCGGCTGCCGGGGAAGGCGACGCTCTTCACGGCAGGAAACCTCCGAGCGGAAGCGTGGCGGCCACGCCGTGCGCGTGCTCGCCGTCGAGTCGTTGCAGCCGACCGCCGTAGCTGCGGATCGCCTCGTGCAGGGCCTGGTCGGCGGCGGCCAGTGCGGTCGGGTCGGTGGCCATCAGGCGGAACGCCACCTCCACGGCGACGTCGTCGCCGGCGGTGCGGCTGGCCGCGATCGACACCACGCTGGCGGCGGGCAGCCCTCGCAGCAACGGGTCGACCTCCCACGGCCGGCGGGGCCAGGCCAGCATCCGGTGACAGCTCTGCGGGGCGCCCTGGGTCGACCAGCCCCGCCAGGTCTCCCGGGCCAGCGGCCGCTCCCCCGCGGCGCCGGGCGCCCCACCGGTCAGGTGGGTGAGGGCGACGACGGCGGCGAGCACCTCGTCCCGGTTGAGCATCCGGGCGGTCACCCGCTCCTGCCGAAGCTGCCGCCGCGTCCGCCGAATCGCCGCGGTGAGCGTCGGGCGCAGGTCACGGTCGGCGTGGAAGTCGGGCGTCCGCGCGGCCTGGAGCACCACCCAGGCTTGCCGGCTGGCCGGCACGTCCCCGTTGGTCAACTCCCGGTATGCCCGGTCCACCGCCACCGCGCCGGAGCGGGCGCGCGGTGCCGGCGTCACCTGGATCAGCAACTGCACCGCCACCGGGGGCGCCTTCTCGTCGGCCGCCGGCAGGAGCGAGGCCGGGGACGGCAGGGCCTGGGGCGCGCTCATCAGCAGGGCGCCCTCGGTCGGATCGACCTCGAAGACGGCGCTCAGCCCGCCCCGGTGGGTCAGCAGGACGGCCGGCTGGTCGTCGACCTCGATGGTTTCCAGCTCGACGCCGCGCTCCAGCTGGGCCAGCAGTTGCACGGCCGCGTCCCTGTCCGCGGCGGTGAGCTGTCGGCGTCGGCCTCGGTAACCCCACCAGACCGAGATCCACTGGTACAGCCACCGGTTGCGCATCCGGACCATCGTCGGGGTGAGCAGCAGCACCGCCACCGTGGCCACCGTGGCGGTGAGCGGCACGCCGTGCGGGGAGGCGGCGAGCACCGCCGCCGCACCGGCCTGCCATGCCACCAGTTGGGCGACGTTGATGCCGCCGATCCCGAGGGCGGCCTGGTGTGGTCGTACCGCTCTAGTGGCCGCGGCTGCGGCCGCCTCGTCGGCGGCGGCAGCGGCGGGCTGGGGGGCGACGGGAGTGGCGGCGGCCTGCGCGGGTGGCGCGGCCTGAGCCTGCGCCGTGGTGCTGGCCTGTGCGGCCGTCGCCGCCCGTGCCGTACCGGCCGCCTGGCTCACGTACGCGGTGCCGACGGTTGCCCGGCCCTGCCCGCGCTGTGCCACCCCGTCCTGCCGCGGACCGGCGCCGGCCCGGCTCACCGTCGGCGGGGGCGCCGGCACGCCGGCCTGCTGCGGTGGTGCCACCCGTGGCGCGGGCGGCACCTGCCGAGCCGGTTGCGCGGCCGCACCCGGATGATGCTGCCAACCCGGTTCGCCCGGCCGTGCCGCACCCGGATGCGTCACCTCGCGTCCCTCCTCACCTGGGTCGGCCCTCAACGACCGATCGCGGCGCGGATGTCGGCCACCGTCACGGTACGCAGGTCGTCGAGGCTGGGGCGCTGACCGGACTGACGGAGCCGTTGCGCCTGAGCCTTGCGGACGCCCTCGAAGAGCTTGCGGGCCTCGCGGGCGTTGCCGAAGTTCTGGTCCCGCTCGATGGTGCCGAAGTGCGCCTGGAGCAGATCGGGGACCCCGTCGGCGAGCAGGTACTCGTCGCGCCGGGCCATCCGCTCCACGATGACGACCAGTTGCTCGGGGCTGTAGTTGCCGAACTCGACGGTCTTCGCGAAACGGGACGCCAGACCCGGGTTGGCGTCGAGGAACTGGAGCATCTCCCCGGTGTAGCCGGCGGCGATGACGGCCACCTCGTCGCGGTGATCCTCCATCAGCTTGACCAGCGTGTCGATGGCCTCCTGCCCGAAGTCGCCACCACTGCCGAAGGAGCGGGAGAGGGTGTACGCCTCGTCGATGAAGAGCACCCCGCCCCGGGCCAGGTCGAAGGCGGCAGCCGTCTTCTCGGCCGTGTGGCCGAGGTACTGGCCGACGAGGTCCCGCCGGGACACCTCCCGGAACGGGCCGCCGGGAAGCGCGCCGAGCGCCGCCAGCAGCTCGCCGTAGATGCGGGCCACGGTGGTCTTGCCGGTGCCGGGCGCGCCCGCGAAGATCAGGTGGTGGCTGACCGCGCCGACCGGCAGGCCGGCGCTGCGCCGCCACTCGTTCACCTGGATCTCGTCGATGAGCGCGCGGACCTCCGACTTCACCGACTCCAGGCCGACCATCGCCTCGAGTTCGGCGAGCAGCTTCTCCGTGCGTGCGGTGTCCTGCTGCTTCACGGCCTGGGCCGCCTCGGCCCCGAAGGTGGCACGCCGGCTGCCAGTTCCCTCCACGATGGTCGGTGTGGCGCCCTCGGCCACGTCGATCGCCGGCAGTCCGGTGTTCTCGGTGGTGCACTCCTCGACCGTGCCGTGGCAGCCGCGGGCGAAGGAGACGGCCGGGCCGCGGGTGTCGCGGATCCGGCAGCGGCGCAGCACCGGGGCGCTCTGGTGCACCACGGCCACGCCGGCGTAGCCGGTCTGGGAGATGTCACAGGCCTCGATGGTCGGGCGGCCGTACTGGTAGACGTAGATGCCGCGGTTGCCGCAGCGGGTGACCGTGCTGGTGCGGATCGTCGGGGCGGCGCCGATCCGGACGATGATGCCGTCCTCGGTCAGGTCGCTGAACTCGCACCCCTCCACGGTGCCGTCGGAATCCTCGACGACGAGCCCGTAGCGCGCGCCGGTGACCCGGCAGCGGGTCAGCGTGAACTCCGACCGGCTGGCCACCGAGACGGCCGGGCCGAAGCCGGCGCTCAGCTCGCACCCGGTCATGCTGAGCGTCGCCCGGTCGGCCGCCACGACCGGCGCGTCTCCGGCCTTGAGGACCAGGTCACGCAGCTCCAGGCGGCCGGAGTTGCAGGACACCGTGGGGTACGCCCCGGACGAGGCGTCGATGGTGACCGTGCCGGCGCCCTCCGCGGCCACGATGGTGGCTCCGCGATCGTTGACGAACAACGCCTCGTAGTAGGTGCCGGGGCTGACCGAGACGACGGCGTCGTCGTCCGCCGCCGCGAGCGCGTCACCGATGGACGGATAGGCGCCGGGCTGGTCCGGGGAGACGATAAGGGTGCGCGTCATGGCTCCGGTCTTCGTACGGCGGAAGGGTCACGCCGACGATATCCCAGGCGGTCGACACGGCGGGAGCCCCGTCGCCGCTCGCCGTACCGTCCCGTCGGACCCGGTGCGGGGCGGCGGGACCGGGTGCGTCGGCTGCCGACGGGACCTGTGGGCGGTGCCGGGAGAGGGCTCGGCTCGGTCCGGTCGACGGCGGGCCGGCAGCCCGGTGCCGGCCCCGGCAGCACGGCGACGGGCCGCTAGGCTCGAGCGCGGACCGATGGCTGTACGCGGGAGCGGGAGGACGGATGGCGGAACCCCGGATGTTGCCGCTCGCGGCAGGCGGGCTGCTGGTCGACGGCACCGTCCACACGCACACCTCGATCCGCGGCGACCTCGCGCCCGACCTGCACCCGATGATCCGGCGCTTCCTGCACGAGCTGCCGAGCGGCCAGCGGGAGCGCTTCGCCGGCTGGTGCGCCGAGTCGATCCTGCTCTCCGACCGGCTCTACGCGGCCGAGGCCGGCGGGGAGCCGCTCAGCCCGGCCCGGGCCCGGTCGCTGCTGTGGGGCGCGAAGGTGCGGGTGACCCGGGTCCGGGAGGAGGGCGACCCCCGCCACGGTGAGGTGCAGCCGCCCTGCCGCTCGTGCGCGGCCCTGCTCGACTGGCTCGGGGTGGAGGCGCTGGCATGACCACACGTTTCCCACCCCTGGTGGCCGAGACGCTCCAGGTCGCCGGCTGGGTTCCCGGCCGCCGCGACGACGAACGGGCCCGGCGGTGGGCGCTGAGACTGGCCGCCCTCGCCACGTCGGACGGCCGGCAGCACACCGTCGTCCGCGCCGCCGTCGAGGCGTACGCCGAATTCGGCGGCCTGCTGGTGCGCCCGCAGGGCGACGGGGAAGAGATCGCTCCCAGCACGTTCCACCTGGACCCGTTCCTGGTGAGCCACTCGGTGGCCACCCTCGCCGCGCTCGCCGCTGCCATCGGCGCGCCGCTCACGCCGCTCGGCGAGGAGGGCGACGGCACCGGCATCCTCGCGGTCGACGAACCGGGGCGCGTGTTCGTGCTGGACCACAGCGGCGACTGGTATCTCGGCGAGCGCCTCGACGAGGCGATCACCGCGCTGGTGCTCGGCCGGCAGCCCCGCCGGATACGCCAGGACGGCAGCTGGTGACCGACTGGGGGCCCGCGACCCCGACCGAGGAGGCGCTGCTGGCCGCCGCCGAGGCCGGGGACCGGGACACGCTCCTGGCGACGCTGGCCACCGCACCGCTGCTGCTGCCGGTGTCCCCCGAGGCGGCAGCCGGCCACGCGCCGATGGCATGGCCCACGGGCCGGCACGACGGGCGGACCCACGTCATCGCGTTCACCTCGCCCGGGGCGATAGCCGCCTGCCTGCCCGGGCAGTCGGTCACCTACCACGTGTTCGCCCTCGCGGACCTGGCCGCCGACTGGCCGGACGACGACTGGCTGCTCGCGATCGACGCCGGGCTGCCGATCGGCGTCCGGCTCACCGCCGGGGAGGTGCGTGCGATCGCCGCGCCCGCCCTCGACGCCGAACGGGAGCTACGCGAGGCGATCGGCCGGCAGGAGCCGGACGCCCTGATGGCGGCCCTGCTCCGGGCGGAGCTGCTGCTGCCGCTGCGACCGGGCGGGTCCGGGTCGCGGGACCTGTCCGATCCGGACTTTCCGTGGTGGTGCCTCCCGGATGAGCGGGGACAGCCCTGCCTGCCGGTCTTCACCGCCGAGGCCCGCCTTCGACAGGCCCTCGGCGACCACGACCTGGTCGCGGTCAGCAGCCTCCAGTTGGCCGAGCAGTGGCCGGACCCGTCGTGGCAGCTCGTGCTGAACCCTGGCACTCCGCTGGCGGCGGCGCTGCCCGGCGAGGCCGTGCGGACCCTGCGCGACTGGCTCGGTCAGCTACGGCAGGCGGTCACCGATGCCAGCGAGGAGGAGCGTCGGCGCCTGGAGACGGCCGCGTACGCCGAGCCGGCCACGGTGGGCGTACCGGCGCAACGGACGGCGCCGGACGAGGACGACGCCGAGTACGAGCCGGACCCGGACCTGCCGGTGCGGCTGCAGATGGTGATCCCGCACCGGTACCTGCCGTCGTATCTGGAGGACGGCTATCAGCGGGCCGCCGGGCTGGTGCACGCCTGGGCCGGGCCGGGCCGGGACACGCCCACCCGGCTCTACCGGCGCCTCGGCCTGCTCGGCGAGGGTTCTCCGTTCGCGGAGTCCGACGAGTGGGTGGCCGTGCTGCGTTGGGAACCCGACGAGGAGACGCCCGAAGACTGGGGGCGTGGCCGGCCGCGGATGGAGTCGGTGGTGGTTCCCGACGGGACGGGCCTGCACTGCCTGCACCACGACGGCCGCGACGAGTTGCTGGCCCGCTTCGACGCGGCCAGCGGGCGCTGGCTGCCGGCCTGACCGTCGGCCGGCTCGTGGCCCTGGCGCAGCCGCGGGCCCGGGACGGCCGGGGCTGTGCCGCAGCGCGCGTCAGCGTCGGTTGCCGCCGGACCAGTCCTTGGCCGACCGGCTCTTGAGCAGGGCGAGTGCCACCCCGGAGAGCCCGCCCACGACCAGCGGCGTGACCATCGTCGGTTGGAAGTCGAGCTTGCCCTGCACGAGCAGGCCGACCAGGGTGACGACGAAAAGCCCGAAGGTGAACGTGGCCGGTGTCCGCAGCCCCGCGGTGCCCCCCGCCCGACGCCAGGCGAGGACCATCCCACCCACCGTCATGGCCACCAGCAGCAGGCAGAGCGCGAGGATCAGCACGGCGAGGACGATCAGGAAGATCTTGCCGTCTCCGTCGCTCCTCGCCATCGCCACGAAGAAGGCGACGCCCGCGACGAGCCAGGTGAGGGCCGTGGGCACCATGAGCAGGATCGCCGCGACCACCGTGATCGGCCGCCGGGCGGCCGTGGGCGGCGCCGGCGCGCCGGACGGCCCGGCATGCGGGGGTACGGCGCCGGGCGGTGACGGGGGTCCGGTGCCGGGGAACTGGGCTGGCATCTCGCCTCCTGTCCCGTCAGGCGCCCGGCCGGCGCCAGCCGGCGTCACCCGTCGGGTCGGTGGGGTGGGCCGGCCGCCCGCCCGCAGGGCCCGACGGCGGCACGCCAGGCCCGGCCGGATTCGCTCCCGCCCCCGGCCGGTACGGCTCGCCCGGTGCCGGCGGGTACGGGGTTTCGCTCCCGGCGGGACCGGCGACCGGAGTGCGGGCCTCCTTCGAGGATGCCACGGTCCTCCGACGGAGGCGTCGCCACACAAGCAGGACCACCGTCGCCACGAGGCCGAGGAAGACGACCACGACGGCCAACGAGAGCACCCATTCGACGGTCTTGTTCGATCTCCCCGAGTTCTCCTCGCGCGCACGGGCGAGGGTCGGGTCGACCTCCGGCTCCTGAGCCGCCTGGCTGCGGCTGCCTCGGCCGTCCGGCTCCCCGGTCAACGCCTGGCGCAGATCGAGCTGGCCGTAGCCGTAGTCGAGGTCCTTACCCGGTTTGCCGGCGTCGCGGGTCGTCTCCACCATCCGCTTGAACAGGTCGTACGAGCTGAGGTTCGGGTACTTCGACTTCACCAGGGCGACCGCGCCGGAGACGAGCGCGGCGGAGCCGCTGCTCCCGGTGCTCATCGTGTACTTCCCGTCGGGCAGCGCGGCGAACAGGTCGTCGCCGGGTGCGGCGAGGTCGGTCTCCTCGGCGGGGATGGCGGCGATCCGGCTGGGGCGACCGTTGCGGTCGGTGCCGGTCACCGCCAGCGCGCCGGGGTGGTTGGCCGGGCTGCCGATTATCGCGTCCTGCTTGTTGCCGACAGCGGCAACGACGATCACGTTCTTCTGGTAGGCCCGTTTCACCGCCCGATCCAGATCGACATCGGTCGAGCTGCCCAGGGAGACGTTGATGACGTCGGCGCCGTGGTCCACCGCCCAGTCGATCCCGGCCGCGAGCGCGTCCGGCGCGATGATCGCCTTGCCCTTGGCACCCTGCACGGTCACCGGCAGGAGCTTGGCCTTCGGGGCGACGCCGAGCACGCCCTCGCGGCCCCCCGGGCCGTGCCCGTGGCCGGCGATCAGGGACGCCATCGCGGTGCCGTGCCCCTGCCGGTCCTGGTGCCCCTTGCTCCGGTCGTCGTAGAGATCCACGCCGGGGAGCACGTTGTTCTTCAGGTCAGGGTGCCGGGCGTCCACTCCGGTGTCGACGACCGCGACCGTGATGCCCTCACCCTGGCTGATCTTGTGCAGCTCGGTCAGTTCGAGGGCGTCGAGGTGCCAGGCGTCCTTGCGGCCGTCGGCAGCCTGGGCCGGCGTGCCCGCCATGGCCAGGGCTGCCAGGACGCTCAGCGCGGCCGTGGCCAGCGTGGCCGCCGGGCGAGGGGCGAGACGCATCTGCGCTACCTTCCTCTTTGGGCCGTCGATCGGCCGGAAGCACGATCACCGCATGGTACGGGCCGGCCACCCATGGTGTGGTGACCGGCCCGTCCGCGTGTCAGCCTTGACCGAGCGCCTTGCCCTGCTGCTGCGGTCGATGCTCCGCCGGCGCCTCGATGTTGCCGACCGCGACCGGCTCGGTGGTCCAGAGCTCGTCGTCGCCCTCGCCGTACTCCCAGGTCTCCGGCTCGTCCTCAGCCGGGCGTGCGGCGCTGCGTGAGCCTGGGACGGCCGGGCCTCCCCGGCGTCCACCCAGCGACGGCGCCGGCCCCGTGGTGGGGGCCGGACGCGGCGCACCCCCCGCGCCACGGCCCGAGAGATCCGGACGGGCACCCGCGCCGGGGGTGGGCGGGCCACCCGCACGGGTGCCGCCGACGCCCGGCGCGGCCGGGCGAGCGGCACTCGGCGGCGTGCCGGGACGGCCGGCGGTCGGGGAGCCGGCGCGCGGGCCGGACGTGGCGGGCGTGGCCGGACCGGTGCCGCGCTGGCTGCCGAGGCTCGGCGGCGGCGACGCCGGTCGACCCGGAGTGCCCCCCGCGTGCCTGGGACCGGCGGTGCTGCCCGGCAGGCGCGGGGTCGACGGCGGGGTGGCCGGGCCGGTCGGCCGGGTGCCGAGGCCCGGCGCGCCGGAGCGGAGGCCACCCGGCCGGCCGGTACCCGTGTTGCCGGGCAGGGTGGGTCGGTTCGGCGGGGCGCCGCGACTCGCCGGGTTCCCGCCGGGGTTGCCGGCACCCGGCAGGGTGGGCCGGTTCGGCGCCGGGCCGCGGGTGCCCGGAGTGGGTGCCCCGGCACCCGGCAGGGTGGTGCGCGGGGTGCCCGGCCGGCTGTTGATGTTCGGCGCGTTCGGACGCGGGGTGCCCTGGCCGCCGGTCACCGGCAGCACCGGGGTGGGCGGAGGCGGAGTTCCCGGCGCGTGGGTGACCGGCGGCGGGGCGGGCGCGGGCCCGGGCCCGGGCCCGGGCGGCGCGGGAGGTGTGATCGTGGTGCCGGCGAGCCTGACGTCGTCGGGCAGGCCGGGCGGCGGCGGTGGCGTGGGCGTGGTGGGTGTGGTGGGCGTGTCCGGCGTGTTGGGACGGTTGGGCATGTCCGGCCTGGTCGGCCGGTCGCCGGACATGGTCGGGGCGACCGGCTTCGGCCCGGCCGGTCCGCCGGGTCGAGGGGGCCGCGGGGCCAGCGAGGGAGTGTGCACGACCGCGTTCGTCGGCCCCTTGTAGATGCCGCCGCGCGAGATGTTCGAGATGTAGACGTCGATGTAGAGGTCCGCGAGCGGCTTGACGATGTTCTTCGCCCGCTCGTGGAATTTCTTCTGCACGTCCTCGTACGTATCGGGGTTGTTGATCCCGAAAAGGTCGCCCAGGCTGGTGCTCTCGTCGTCCTCCTTGCGCTTCTTGGCCTGGTGCTCCTGCTCGGCCTTGTATTCCAGCCAGAGCTCGCGCATGTCCCGCTGGGTCTGCTCGATCTTGCCGGCGAGCTGCTCCAGACCGCTCGCCGACTTGTCGGCGACACTCTTCCACTCGTCAAGCGAGTGAAGGGCCGCGCCCACCTTCTCCATGAAGACCCGGCCCGCCGGCGACCGCCACTTGGCGTCCAGCGCGTCGGCGTGCCGCTTGAGGTTCTCCCGCGTGGTCTGCAGCAGGCTGCTGGTCCGCCGCCAGGTTTCGGCGAGGGCGACGGTGCGCTCGTCGCTCTCCTTGCGGGCGTACTCCCACATCTGCTCGATGGTGACCCCGTCCCAGTTCGTGGGCTCGTAGGGTTCGGCCTGGGCAGACCGCTCGGCGGCGTAGTCGTCGACGACACCGGCGTAACTCGGAATGTACGGTGGCGTCCACCCGTAGTATTTGTCGCTCATCCCCGCTCCTCAGCGTTCCCGTGCCCTGCCCACCGTCAGGACCGCACGTCCGGGCGTGCCACCTCGTCGCCGTACATCCGATCGTCGTCGCCCTGGACCCGGTAGGAGCCGGGGCCCTCGCCGATGGTGTCCGGCTTGTCCATGTCCGGCGTCTCCTCCGGGTCGTCCGCGGTGCAGACCTCCGGGCCGTAGTAGGTCGCCGGGTTCGTGGCCTCCGCCGGGACCGCGTTGGCCGGGTTCTGCTGCTCGTCCCCGTCCTTCTGCCAGTAGTCGTTGAGCGTCTTCTGCCCGTCGACACCGTCGAAGGCGTTGTGGACGTCGTCGTTGGTGGCCTGGGCCAGCGCGTCCCCGGTCAGGTACTCGGCGGAGATCGACGCCGCGGCCGTGCTGAGCGAGATCAGGCCCTTCATCGCGTCGCCGAGCATCTGCGACACCGCCGCGCGACTCTCGTCGTGTCGGCCCCGGAAGAACTTGCCCTCCTTGAGCCCACCTCCGCCGAACGGCGCCTGCACGGTGAGCATGGGACGTACGCCGTTCTCGAAGCTGGGCCGGAAATTGGTGTCCAGCTCGTCCTGGATGGCCTTCGCGAAGTCCTTCAGCTGCTGGATGTCGACGTCGATGTTCTCGTCGACGAGCCACTCGTCGCCCATCTGCCTCCCCGTTCGCTCACAGGCTGACAGCGCGGCTGTGTCCCCAGCCGCGACGCCACACTTCCACTCTGGTGGACGATAGCCTCATCGGGCAACCCCGCGTGGTACTCACGTCCGTGGCGGCAGGTGCACCAACTGCACGAGGCGGGTGCCCTCCCGCCGCGTGACCAGCCAGCCCCGGCCCGGCGGCAGCGGCCCGGGGCGGACGGTGCCGAGCAGCACACCCTCGTCCCGGTTGCCGGACATCACGATGCCCGGCGTGCTGATCTCCCGCAGCCGCATCAGCACCGGCTCGTACAGCGCCCGGCTCGCACCGCCGGTGCGGCGGGCGATGACCAGGTGCAGACCGATGTCCCGGGCCTGCGGCAGGAACTCCAGCAACGGGGTCAGCGGGTTGCTGCCCGCGCCCGCCACCAGGTCGTAGTCGTCGACCAGGACGTACAGGTCCGGCCCCTTCCACCAACTGCGGGCGCGCAGTTGGTCGGGCGTCACGTCGTTGGGCGGCAGCCGGTCCCGCATCACCCCGGCGACCTCGGCGATGATGCCCTCGGTGAGCTGGGCCGACGAGCCGTACCCGATCAGGTGCGGAGTGTCGATGTCGCCGAGCATGCTGCGGCGGTAGTCGACGATGACCAGCCGGGCCTCGGTCAGCTGGTTGCGGTCGACGATCGTCTGCGCCAGCGCCCGCAGGAACGTGCTCTTGCCCGACTCGCCGTCGCCGAAGAGCAGGAAGTGCGGGTCGGCGGCGAAGTCCAGGTGCACCGGCTGGAGGTCCACCTCGGCGATGCCGATCGGCACCCCGGGCCGTCCGGAGGCCGGCAGGCTGCCGTACGGAACCACCGGCGGAAGCAGCCGGATCGGCGGAGCGCCCGGCCCCTGCCAGGCGCCGGCCAGGTCGTTGACCAGCTTCCGGCCCCCCTCGGGCAGCGTGTCCGTCTCCTGCGCGCCGTCGGTGCGGGGCAGGGCGGCGAGGAACTGCTGCCCGTCGGCGGTGATACCCCGACCGGGTGACTTCTCCGGCACGTTCATCGCGGCCCGACGGTCCAGAAGGGAGTCTCCCGCGTCGGCCAGCCAGAGCTCCAGCCGGGTCCCGAAGACGTCCCGCACGGCAGGGCGCAGGTCCATCCAACGACCGGCGGTGACGATCAGGTGGATGCCGAAGGAGAGACCCCGGTTGGCGATGTCGTTGATGGTCGACTCGAGGTCCTCGAACTCGGCGCGGATGGTGGACCAGCCGTCGATCACCAGGAAGACGTCGCCGAACGGATCGTCGGTGTGCTGGCCGTGCCGGCGGGCCCGCCGGTACTCGGCCATCGAGTCGATCCCGCGCTCGCCGAACCGCCGCTCCCGCTCGCCCATCAGCAGTTGCATCTCGGCGACGGTCCGGCGGACCAGACCGCCGTCGAGCCGGGTCGCGACCGCGCCGACGTGCGGCAGGTCGCGCAGCGAGGAGAGCGCGCTGCTACCCAGGTCGAGGCAGTAGACCTGGGCCTCCCGGGGAGTGTGGGTCAGCGCCAACGAGGTGACGATCGTCCGCAGCAGGGTGCTCTTGCCACTCTGCGGGCCGCCGACGACCACCGTGTGGCCGGCCGCGCCGGCCAGGTCGAACCAGAGCACGTCCCGGCGCTGGTCGAACGGCTTGTCGACGACGCCGACGGCCACCTGCAGCTCGCCCACCAGGCCGGCGTGCGCCACCGTCACGCCCCGGGCCGGGTCCGCCGTCAGCGGCGGCAGCAGCTGGTCCAGCGTCGGCGGCTCCGCCAGCGGGGGCAGCCACACCTGGTGGGCCGGCGCACCCCGGCCGGCGAGCCGGCCGACCAGGATGTCCAGCACGCTCTCGCCGCCCGTGTCGACCGGCTCCGGTGTCGCCTCCTGGACCGTACGCGTCACCGGCGGCGCGACGTAGGCGGTGCTGTACTCCCGCACACGCTCCTCCCCGTCACCGGCGGCGACCGCCTCGGCCGTCTTGCTGCGGTAGGTGCCGGAGACGTACGCGGCCTTGAAGCGGACCAGTGGTTCGGTGCCGAAGCGCAGGTAGCCGTGGCCCGGCGAACGGGGCAACTCGTACGCGTCGGTCGCGCCGAGCACCACCCGGCTCTCCATCGCCGAGAACGTCCGCAGACCGACCCGGTACGACAGGTGGGTGTCCAGGCCGCGCAGCCGGCCCTCCTCCAGCCGCTGCGAGGCGAGCAGCAGATGCACGCCGAGCGACCGGCCGACCCGGCCGATCTGCACGAACATGTCGATGAAGTCCGGCTTGGCGGTGAGCAGCTCCGAGAACTCGTCGCAGATGATGAGGAGGCTCGGCAGCGGCGCCAACGGGGCGCCCGCCGCCCGGGCCTTCTCGTAGTCGCGTTGCGAGGCGTAGTTGCCGGCCGCGCGCAGCAGCTCCTGCCGGCGCACCAGCTCACCGTTGATCGCGTCGGTCATCCGGTCGACCAGCGGCAGCTCGTCGGCCAGGTTGGTGATCACCGCGCTGGTGTGCGGCAGGGCGTCCAGCCGGGTGAAGGTCGCGCCACCCTTGAAGTCGATCAGGACGAAGTTCAAATTCTCCGAGCTGTGCGTGGCGGCGAGCGCCAGCACCAGCGTGCGCAGCAGCTCGGACTTGCCCGAGCCGGTGGCGCCGATCAGCAGGCCGTGCGGGCCCATGCCGTCCTGCGCGGACTCCTTGAGGTCCAGCTCGACCGGTGCGCCGTCGGCGCCCACACCGATCGGCACCCGCAGCCGGTCCCGGTTCGGCCGGGGCTGCCAGGCCCGGTCCACCTCGAAGTCGTACGGGTCGCCGAGGTTGAGCAGTTCGGCCAGACCCAGCTCGGCGGTGAGCGGGGCATCGCCTCCCCGGGACGCGGCCGAGAGGCGCAGCGGCGCCAACTGCATGGCGAGCGTCTCGATCTCGTCGATCCGGCAGTCGTCGGCCCGCCCGATCTCCGCCGAACCGTCCACGGTGGTGCTGTGCAGCCGCCGGTCGGCGGTCACGTCGAGCACCAGCCGGGCCCGGTCCAGCACCCGTGGCGCCGGGTGGGAGAGGTCGAGCAGGGTGACCCCCTCCACACCGCCCTCGGTCATCAGGTGGTCCGATCCGGCGGTGTCGCCGCCGTCGATGACGACCAGGACGTGGGGCCCGCCCACCTGGGGCGCGCCGCCGGAGGCGTTGAACCGCGGTCGGCTCGCCAGCACGTCGTCGAGCATCGCCTCGAGCCCGGTGACCGAGGGCGCGACCAGCCGGAGCTGACCGAGCGCGTCGGTGCGGGTCGGGTGCAGCGCGTGCGGCAGCCACTTGGTCCACTCCCACGCGGCCCGCCGGTCGGCGGCGACGCAGACCGCGACGAGCATGTCGTCCGGCGCGTGGAACGCGGTGGCCTGGGCGAGCACCGACATGACGAGCCCTCGCACCGCGTCGTCGTCGCCGCGCAGGTGCACCCGGGCGAAACCGTTGAGCGCCATCGTCACCGGCAGGTCCGGCACCTCGCCGTAGGTGGTCAGGAAGCGACGCAGCGCCAGCGCGCACATCGGCTCCAGCTTCTCCAGCGAGGTCGCCGGCGGCGGGACCAGGGGCGTGGCCAGCTCCTGCGGGCCGAGACCGATGCGCACGGTGGCGAAGTCCACGTCGCCGCGCCGGCGCTCCCACAGCCGCGGCCCGAGCGGGACGGACCAGAGCGCCTCCGGATCCGGGTGCCGGTAGAACGCCGCCTCCCGCTGCTTGCGGATCGTCTTGAGCACCCGGCGGCGCTGCCGCGACAGGTGCGTCATGTACTCGCGCCGCTTCTGCAACATCTCCTGCTTGCTCGGGCCGCCGGAGTTGTTGGCGAGCTGGGAGCCGAGCATGCCGATCGCGGAGAGCCCGAAGAGACCTCCCATGACGTAACCGAGGGTGCTGCCGCCGCGGCCGGCGAACATCAGCGCCATCGCGAACGAGCCGGCGAGCATCGGCAGCACCATCAGCATCTGGCCCCAGGCACGCCCACTCGGCGCGGGCACCTCGGGTGGCGCCTCCAGCAGGACCTCGCCGGACGGGTAATCCGGCTCCGGCTGCCGGGCCGGACGTTTCACGACGACCGTGCTCACCTATCAGACCTCCCCGCTGGCGCGCCCGGACCCGATCGGACCGAACCGGCGCCCACGCCACCGGCACATGGTAGGTAGCCTTCTCTCGTCATGACAGCCGCGGGCCCTATCCGGTCCGCTCCCCGTCCCGAGGGGTCATCAGTGGTCACCCAGGCCGGAACCGGTCTCGTGCGCATCGCCGTCGTCGCCCCGAACCGACGGCTCGATCTCGCCCTGCCCGAGCATCTGCCGCTCGTCAGGCTGCTCCCCGCCGTGCTGCGGCAGGCGGAGGAGCACCCGTCGGACGGGACGTCACACGGTGGCTGGACGCTGCGCCGCACCGACGGCACCGCCGTCGACCTCAACCGCACGCTCGCCGTGCAGAACGTCCGGGACGGCGAGACGCTGCACCTGGTGCCGCGCCGCACCGAGTGGCCCGAGCTGGCGTACGACGATCTGATGGAGGCTGTCGCCGACGGTGCGCGCCGGCGCGGGGTGGCCTGGAACCCGTTCGCGACCCGGCTGACCGGTCTGATCGTCGGCGGCGCGCTGCTGCTGCTCGGCCTGGCCGTCATCGTCGCATCCGACGAGCCCGGCTGGCTCGGCGGCGTGATCGCCCTCGGCACCGCCGCGGTGCTGCTGCTGGTCGGGATCGTGTTGTCCCGGGCGATGGCCGACTCCCTCGCCGGGGCCGTGGTCGCCGCCGCCGGTCTGCCGTACGCCTTCGTCGGCGGCACCCTGGTGATCGGCACCGGGGAGTCCGTCTGGGCGCTCGGTGCGCCGCACGTGCTGCTCGGGTCCGCCGTCCTGCTCCTCGCCGGCCTGCTCGGCTTCCTCGGTGTCGGCGACGCGACCCGGGTCTTCGTGGCGGCGGTCTTCGCCGGGTTCTGGGGCATGCTCGGCGGCCTCTTCGCCCTCGGCTCGATGGACGCGGCGCAGGGCGCGGCGATCGTGGTCAGCGTCGTGACCCTGCTGCTGCCGGCGATGCCGCTGCTCGCCGTGCGGCTCGGCAAGATTCCGATGCCGGCGCTGCCCCGCACCGCCGAGGACCTGCTGCGCGACGAGCCGCAACCCCGGCGCGAGTTGATCTATCAGGCCACCGCCCGGGCCGACGAGGTGCTCACCGGCATGATCTTCGGCTCGTTCGTGGTCACCGTCGGCGGCCTGATCGTGCTCACCGCACACGGCTCGGTCGCCGCCCTGCTGCTGACCGGAGTGGTCGCACTCGGTCACCTGCTGCGTGCCCGGCTGGTGCCGACCGTCCGGCACCGCGTGCCGCTGCTCGCCGTGGGCCTGGTCGGCCTGGCCCTGCTGCCCCTGATCGGCGCGGCGGACGCCGACACGGTGCTGCGGGTGCTGGCGGTGCTGCCGGTGGCGGTGGTCGCGGCCGGGTTCTCGGTCAGCGCCGGGCTCGCCTACAGCCGGCGCGCCCCGTCGCCCCGACTGGCCCGCCTGGGGGACATGCTCGACATCCTGCTGCAACTGGCCGTGGTGCCGGTGGCCTGCAGCGTGCTGGGCCTCTACGCGTTCATGCGCGCGCTGAACGGCTGACGCCGGCGCCAGCCATCGGTCCGTCGAGGTCTCCGGGGCGCCGAACGCTCACAGCGCGACGTCGCTGACCGCCGGCGCCCTGCCACCGCGGATGAGCGCGACGATCGCGGTGTCGATGTCCGGGCCGATGAAGAAGTCGTCGGCCCAGTGCAACTGGAAGACCCGTCCCTGAGCGTCGATGACGAGTTCCGAGGGCCCGTCGGCGTTGTTGCCGAGCGGAAAGACCGGGATGCCGTACTCCTCGGCGAAGACCTCGGAGCCCTCCGCCAACACACCGCCCCGGGTGGGATGCAGGGCGCTTCCGAAGCCGCCTCCCGGCTCGCCGTGCCCGCCGAACTGGGGCAGGCGCAGGCCGCCGAATTCGACCAGGGCGGCGCGTGCCGCCGGGAAGAACTCCAGCCCGGCCAGTTCGTCGGCGAAACGGGTCAGCCACAGGTCGACTGCGGCCGCCATGTCCCGGCCGGGAAACCAGCCGGCCTTCTCCAGCACCTCGCGGACGTCCGGCGGGAAGCGGCCCTCGGCGGCGCGGTGCTTCGCGTACCGTTCGGCGATCGCCGGGGCGGGCAGCGACGGCCACTGGGACAGCTCCCCGGTCTCCCGGTCGATGACCGCCGTGGGTTGTCCGGTTGCCGACGGTGGCCGGGGCGGCCCGTTCGCCGCCGCCGGCTCGGGCTCACGGCGAGAGACGATGAAGCCGAGATCGAACTCGTGGAGGTCGACCTCCGGCGTCGGGCCGGGGTGGCCGGCGGCGGCCCACTCCCGGGCGCGGGCCAGCGCCTCGTCACGACTGATCATCGGAACTCCCTCGGGCCGTGGTCGTCCTGGTCGCCGGCTGCGACCGGGTGCCGGCACCACGGTGTTCGGCGCGGTGCCTATCGTAGGCACCGCGGTCCGGCGCTTCTGTCCGCGCCGACCGTACGCCAGGGGAGGATGCCATGCCGTCGCGGCGGGACCAGGTCCAGTCGTACCAGTTCTTCGTCCAGCGGATGACGTCCGCGCTCGTGGCGCGCGAGCCCGATCCGGAGAGCGCGCCGTTCCGGCGGCTCGGTGGCGCCAGCTTCGCGGGCGTCATGGTCGCGGTGCTCTGCCTCGCCGCGGTGGGCGTCTACGGCCTGCTGCGTCCCGGCGGCGCCACCAAGTGGAAGGCGGGCGGGGCGGTCGTCCTCGAGAAGGAGACCGGCACCCGGTACGTCTACCGGGAGGGCCGGCTGCACCCGGTGGTCAACTACTCGTCCGCGCTGTTGGCGATGGAGGCGGCGGCGCCCACCGTCTCCGTCTCCCGGAACTCGCTGGTCGGCACGCCACGCGGCCCCCGGATCGGCATTCCGGACGCACCGGACGCCCTGCCCGACCCGAAGCGGATCCTCTCCGGGCCGTGGACGCTCTGCACCCAACCGGCCCGGAACCAGGCCGGTGGGACCGTGGCCACCACCGTGCTCACCGTCGGCAGGGCACCCAGCGGCGGACGCGAGATGGGCGACACCGCGCTGCTGGCCCGGGACACCAAGACGAGCCGGCTGCACCTGATCTGGCACGACCACCGGTACGAGATCCGCAACCAGAAGATCGTCCTCGAAGGACTGATCATGACCGCGGAGCCGGTGGTCGACGTGGGCGGGGCGTGGCTCAACGCACTGCCCGCCGGCGAGCCGATCGGCACCCGGGCGGTGGCCGGCCGGGGTGAGCCGTCCGACGCGCTGCGGGATGCCAGGGTCGGCCAGATCTTCGTCGTGGAGAGTCAGAACGGCAGCCGCCAGTACTACCTCGCCGACCGGGAGCGGCTGGCTCCGCTGACCCCGCTGCAGGCCGACGTGTTGCTGGCCGATCCGGAGACGCGGCGGTCGTATCCGGACGGGTCGACGCCCCGGGCGGTACCGCTCGCGGCCGGCACCGCCGCAGCCGCCCCCAAGGCGTCGGTCCCCGCGGCGGGGCGTCACCGCGCGCCCGACGAACGCCCCGAGGTCGCTCGGCTGACCGGCGACCAGCCGGCCGTCTGCGCCGGCTACCGACCGGGGCAGGACGAGCCGACCCTGCTGTTGGACGCCCAGGTGCAGCCGGTGAAGGAGCCGGTACGCACCGGCGAGCAGACGGGCGACGGCATCCCGCTCGCCGACCGGGTGGTCATCGAACCGGGGTACGGCGTGCTGGTCGCCGCCATGCCGTCGCCGGACGCCCCGGCCGGCACCCTGAATCTGGTCACCGACCTGGGTTACCGGTATCCGTTGGCCTCCGAGGACGTGCCGGGGATGCTCGGCTATCAGGGTGTGCGGCCCGTCGAACTGCCGGCGAGCCTGGTCGTCCGGCTACCGGCCGGTCCCGCGCTCGACCCGGCGAGTGCGAAACGGGCGCTGGACCCGGAGTGACCGCACCCGCCACATTGGCGCACGTTGCGGGTTCGAACGCCGACCGGCCTAGCGTCGGCTGGACGCGACCCGTTACGGTTCGTACGAGAGATGGTGCACGAGCGCCGTAACAATGGCTGCCCCCCGGCGACGCGGGGCGATCGACGAGGACGGGGGTGACTCCACCATGACGATGCGTACCGACACCGGCCTTATGGTGAAGACCGAGGGTGACGTAGATGCCGTCGCCGACCGGCTCACCAGCAACCTGAACGGGCTGATGGACCAGCTCACGCCGCTGTACGACCAGTGGAAGGGCGCTGGTGCGGGCTCGTTCCAGCAGGTTCGCGAGCGGTTCGACCAGGACATGGCCCGGTTGAACGTGGCACTGCGGGCCATCGCCGAGGCCGTCGGGTCCGCCGGTAAGGACTACGACGTCAGCGACGACGAGATCCGGTCCGACATGGACTCTGCCGGTGCCACCGCCGGCCAGATCACCGCCGCGCTCAAGCTCTGACGGGGAGGGGTTCCGAGATGGAGATCCGTTACAACTTCGGTGCGTTGAACGCCGCGGCGGACAGCTGCGGCGGTGCCATGAGAAACCTGACGGGCGAGCTCGACGGGCTCAAGTCCGGCATCGCGCCGCTGCTCGCGACCTGGGACGGTGACGCCCGCGAGGCGTACTTCCGTCGGCAGAACGACTGGGAGTCGGCCGCCAACGACCTGCGTGACCTGCTCGGCCGGATCGAGAAGGCGCTGCGCGAGTCGGCGGCCAAGATGCAGGCCCGCGAGGCCGCGAACCGGGCGAAGTTCGGCGACTGAGCCCCACCGTCACGACGATGGCCCGGCCCCGTGCCGGGCCATCGTCGTTCCCGCCGTCTGACGACGCGGGCCCGTCCTCGGGCGTGCCCTGACCCCGCGGGCTCCGCCTCGGGGTCGTCCTCAGCCGCGGGGCAGCGAGGTGGGCACCCGGAAGAACGCCTCCTCGGGCTCGTCGACCTCCGGGCCCGGGGGTGGCGGCATCGCCGGTCGGGTCGGCCGCCACCGCAGGCGACGTCCGCGCGGCAGCAACGAGGCCACCGCGCCGATGGCGAGCGCGAGCGCCGCCACCACCAGCCCGCCCCAGAGCGCCACCCGGCCGAAGACGCCCCACCGCTGCGCGCGCTCCTGCGCCACCGGGTCGTACGACGGATCGGGCAGCGGGGGCTGGGCCACCGGAGCCCCCTTGGTCAGCCGCTCGGTGACCGCCCGGTACGGGTTCAGCACGCCCTGTCCGTAGCCCTGCTCCGGATTCCCGCGCGCCGGGTCCACCGTCGCGATCAGTCGGCGGGTGACCTCCTCCGCCGACAGGCCCGGCTCGGCGGCGCGGATCAGGGCGGCCGTCGCGCTCACCAGCGGGGCCGCGAAGCTGGTGCCGCTCCAGACCGCGTGGCCGGAGAGACGGGTCGCCGCCACCACCGCGCCGCCGGGCGCCACGAGATCGACGTACGGCCCGACCTGCGACTGCTTCACCCGCGCGCCCTGCTGGTCGATCGCGCCGACCCCGATCACACCCTCGTAGGCGGCGGGATAGGGCACCGGGTCGGGACGCTCGCCGTCCTGGTGCAGGTTGCCGGCGGCGGCGATCAGCACCACGTCCTTCTCCCGCGCATAGCGGATCGCGCTCTCGACGGCGGGGTCGGGGCGGTAGAGCGTCACGGACATGTTCACCACGTCCGCGCCGTCGTCGACCGCCCGGCGGATGGCCTGCGCGAAGACCGCCGTGGAGGCGCTCTCGCCCTGGCCGCCGCCCTCGTTGCCGGCCCGTTCGCTGACCCGGATCGGGACGATCGTGGCGTCCGGGGCCAAGCCGTGGAAGCCGACGCCCTCCTGCGGACGGGCGGCGATGAGGCTGGCGACCGCCGTACCGTGCGAGACGCAGTCGACGTCGCCGCCGGCGGTGCCGCGCAGCGCGTCGAAGCCCTTGGCCACCCGGCCGCTCAACTGGGCGTGGTTGCTGTCGGAGCCGGAGTCGATGACCGCCACCCGCACCTTCGCGCCCGTGCTGAACGGCCACACCCGTTGCGGCGCGAGCCACCGCTGGTGCCACGGGGTCTCTCTGATGACCTGCCCCGGATCGCTCGGGTTGCCGCAGACCGCCGGGGCCGCCACGGCCCGCGCCGGCGTGCCGAGGATGCTCGTGCCCGTCAGCGCCACCGCCAGGGCAACTGCGGACGTACGACGGCCGAGGGCCATTCCGCGCTCACCTCCCGTCTGCACGGCGTCGGTGCATGGTAGCGATCCTCGAACCTGGGACGGATACCCGATGTCGCGCAGGTTCAGTATGGTCGACCTGTCACGCCGTCGGTCGGATCGCGGCGGCGCATGGACGTGCAGGGGGAGGACGTCATGGACACGCAGGCGCTGCGCGCCCGGGCCGACGAGCTGATGGCCCAGTTCGAGCGGATGCGTTCGGGCGTGGGTGACCTCCAGCAACGACTCAAGGCCGTGAACGCCACCGTCACCTCCGACGACGGGTTCGTCACCGTCACCGTCGGCCCTCGGGGCCAGGTGGTCAAGGTGGAGTTCGACCCACGCATCTACCGGCGGCCCAACTCGAAGGAACTCTCCGCCACGGTCACCGACACGATCCGGCGGGCGACCGAGAAGGCGATGGCCGACGTCGAGGAGCTGTTGCGGCCCTTCGTGCCGGACAGCCAGTTCCAGGCGTACATGGACCACGACCTGGACGGCATCTTCCGCCAGCTGGACAGCGATCTTCCGCAGGAGGACGACCGATGAGTGACCCGAACGAGACCTTCGTCAATCCCGACGGCGCGCGGAACGGCGCCCGTGAGCTCGCTGCCGCCGGCTCGACGTTGGCCAGCCGCTGGGCGCGGCACGCGGCCACGATCTCCTCGCTCAACGCCTCGGCCCCCTGGGGCACGGACGAGCCGGGCAAGGAGTTCAACAAGCACTACCTGGAGGGTGGCGACGACGCCCCCGCCACCAACGTCCTCAGCGGCGGCAAGACCATCGTCGACCTGGTCAAGGTGCTGGGTCCCGACGTGACCAACGCCGTCGACGGCACCGTCGAGGTCGACGACACGGTCGACAAGTGGTTCGGCGGCAAGGACAAGTAACCTCCCACTTCCGGTCGGTCAGGTCAGGGCAGAGAGGCACAACAGGTGGCGGTACCGAATCCCAAGGCCTCGCTCGGCGAGTACGGGTGGGTCTGGGACGCCATTGCCTGGGTCAGTGCCGGTGAGGCGTGGCCCACCGGCGACGAGGACCGGATGCGCGACCTCGCCGAGGCGTGGAACGGTCTCGCCGAGACGATCAACGACGCCCTCGCCGACGCCGACCCGGCCGCCATGAAGATCCTCCAGAACTGGGGCGGCGGCGCCGGCGAGGCGTTCGGCCAGCTCTGGAACCAGGTCGGCGTCGATCCGGGCACCGGCCTGCCGCTGATCCAGGAGGCGGCGGCCGCCTTCGCCAGCGGCTGCGACAACGCGGCCATGGAGATCGAGTACGCGAAGCTGACGGTTCTCATCGCCGTGATGATCACCGTGATCGCGGTCTTCGTGGCGCTGCTGATGGCCTGGCTGGGCGGGGTGTCGGCCGGAGCGATCCCCGGCATCCTCGCCGCCGGCCGGCAGGCCGTGACGGTGGCGTTCCGGCGGCTGATCGCGCAGATGGGCCGGCAACTCCTCACCCGCGCCGGGATGCAGGCGGCCCTGCGCACCGTCGGCACCCAGATCAGTCGGCGGATCACCAGCGAGGCGCTACGCAACGCCGGACGGCGGTTCGCCCTCGAACTCGCCGAGGAGGTCGGCGAGGAACTCATCATCGACATCGGCGCCCAGGCGTACCAGATGAACGCCGGCACGCGGAAGGAGTGGGACGTCAAACGTACCGCCACCGCGGGCGTCGGTGGCGCCATCGGCGCGGTCCTCGGCACCGGCCTGAACGCCGGCACCCGCTTCGCCCGCAACAACGTTGCGCCCCGGATGCCGGTCTCGTTCAGCCCTCCCTCGATGAACTTCCGGGGCGCCGGGGTCGTCCGCTGGGGTGGCAACGCGCTCGCCGCCGGTGCGCAGAACGCCGTCATCTCCCCGGCCGCCAGCGTCCTGGCCAACGGCCTCGTGAACCAGCAGTGGAGCATGCCGGGAGCCGACGCGTTCCTCGGCGGCTTCGCCAGCGGCGCCGGTCGCGGCGGGGCCACGATGGCGGCCAGCAACCTCGGCAGCGGCATGGCGAACCTGCAAAACCGGCTCGCCGGCTTCGACCCCGGCACCGGGCCGGGTGCCGGGACTGGCACCGGCACCGGGAACCCGGCAGTCGGCGGTGCAAACCTCGGCAACCTCGGCAACGGCCCGGGGGCCGGCGCCGGCACGGGAACGGGCACCGGCACGGGAACCGGCAGCGGCACAGGAACCGGCACGGGAACCGGCAGCGGAACGGGAACCGGCAGCGGCGGCGCGGGTTCGACCTCGGGTTCCGGTTCGGGTTCGGGCAGCGGGTCCGGCTCGGGTTCCGGTTCCGGCAGCGGGTCCGGCTCGAGCTCGGGCAGCGGGTCCGGCTCGGGCAGCGGGTCCGGCAGCGGGTCCGGCTCGAGCTCGGGCAGCGGGTCCGGCTCGGGCAGCGGGTCCGGCTCGAGCTCGGGCAGCGGGTCCGGCTCGGGCAGCGGGTCCGGCTCGGGCAGCGGGTCCGGTTCGGGCTCGGGCAGTGGTTCGAGCGGCAGCAGTCAGGGCGACGGGAGCACCGACACCGGCCCGAGCAACGCGCCGACCACCGGGTCCGGATCGATCTCGCTCGCCCCACCGACGGCCGACGCCGGCGCCCCGCCGGCCGCGGACACGTCCGACACGTCGACCGCGGGCACCAGCCAGAGCACCGATCCGGGCACGAACGGCGGTACGCCGGCCGCCGGCACCCCGGTCGCCGCCGACGCGCCGGGCACTGGCCTGGTCACCGACCAGGGCTTCGCCGGCACCGGTACGGGCACGGGCTCCGACTCGGCCGCCTCGACCACCGGCGGCACCCAGGACGGGTCGTCCACGACCAACGTCGGCAACTCCACGGGGCCGTCCTCCGGGTCCGCCGTGGATGCTATGCCGTCGCAGACCACCGAACATCCCGGAACGAGCGACACCACGTCGGATTCCACGGGTGATCCGCTCGCCGGCGACCAGGCGCCCGCGGTCGTACCTGGCACGACGGCGAGCAACTTCGTCGCCGGTGGGCCTCCCGGCACCGTGCAGGCGACGCCGAGCAGCGGCGGCACCGCCACGAACCCGGCCGTGGTCGGGTCGACGGCAACGACGACCGCACAGCCCACTGCCAGCACGAACGCGCCCGCCGCGAACGCGTCGACCACGAATGCGCCCGCTGCGAACGCGCCGACGACGAACGCGCCCGCTGCGAACGCGCCGGGCACGGGTACGAGCAGTCAGACCGGGACGGGCACCCAGGCCGCGCCGGCGACCAACACCGGCACGAACACGCAGGCGACCACGGGCCGCCCGACACCCACCGTCAACCCGACCACTGCGAACTCGGCCGGCTCCATCTCGCTGGGGCCCGCCACCACGCCGTCGACCAGCGCCCCGACGACGAGCACCGCGCCGGCCAGCGACACCAACCAGGGCACTCCGAACCAGCCAGGCACAACGAACCAGCCAGGCACAACGAACCAGCCGGGCACCCCGGCGCAGCCGGGCACGACCAGCCAGCCCGGCACCAGCCAGGCCGACCCGTCCGGACGGCCGGAGGGGCGTACCCCGCTGGTCGGTGTCGGGCCCACGGACGTCGCCGCCGCGCCGGACGGCTCGACCCGCTCGGACGCCGCGCCGGCCGTCCCCGACGCGACCGGGACCAACCCGTCGAGCACGCCTGACCCGTCGGCAGCCCCGGAGGCCGACCCCGACACGACGACGGACCCGACGACGGACGCCGTTCCGGCCCAGCGGACTTCCGCCGACGGCGTGGTGCTCGTCCCGGTGTCGACCAACACTGATCCGAACAGCGGCACCCCGACCGCGCCGAACGCCAACAACGGGACGGTCGACCCCACCACGCTGACCCGCTCCACCGGCCCGACCGGTCGTGGCACCTACAGCTGGCACCTCGACCCGACCACCGTCCCCGGCGACCCGACCGGCCCGGACGCCGAGCAGATGCTCATCGAGGCGTCCCGGACGCTGGCCGAGACCGTCCGGACGTCGGTCAAGGCCAAGACGATCTCCAAGGGCAAGATGCCGGGCATGGCGGGCGCGCTGATGATGCCGAACGGCGACATCACCACCCACACCAGCATGAGGCCCGACAAGGGCACCACGCCGCGAACCGAGCCAGCGGTACACCCGCTCGCTCAGGCCGCCCTAGGCCGCACCCAAGCTGCCCTGGGCAACGACGTCGGCGCCGGCCACGGCCAGTGCGCCGAGGTCGCGCTGGTGTCGGATCAGCTCTACCGGCTTGAGCAGCAGTGGCGGGAGGCTGGCGAGCCAGGGACCTTCGAACAGTTCGCCCTGGACGCCTTCCAGGGGTCGAAGATCGTCACACACCAGGTCGCCACCGGCTTCGATGACGCCGGGGTTCGATACGACCTGGGCCACTACCGGGCGCCGTGCCGTTCCTGCGAACACTTCCTGCCACAGTTCAACGTCGATCCGATCGCGGATCCGGACAGATCGCCGTCGGTCTACCAGCCGCCGGTGCCCGGGGTGGTGGGCAACGGGCGACCGCTGAGCGACTCCCGTCCGTACGGGGATCCGCAGGGCTTGGTGCCGCCGGACCAGGCCGACCAGCAGGCACTGGACGATGCCGTGCCTCGCGACCCGGACACCGGCCGGCCGGAGGTGCACCCCGACCCCCGCGTGGGCAACTGGGCGGACCTGGTCAACGACGGAGGGCCGACGGTTCCCGGCCGGGACCGGAACTGCGCCGACGCCGGCCTGTCCTTCCTGTCCACCTGGTTCGGCCGGCCCGAGGTGGCAGCGGCCACGGCGGACGCGGCGACCGTCGAGCGCGACAGCACCGCCCGGCAGGAACAGGCACTGCGCACCACCTTCAGCCACCGCGGCACCAGCACGTCCGGGCTGGCCGAGATCGCCGCCGCTCTTCGGGACGCCGGCCACGGCTCGGCTGCCCTCATCATCACCACCTCCACGGACGCCAGCGGCCGGGCCCACACCTGGAACGCGGTGAACCACAACGGGACGATCGTGTGGGTCGACGTTCAGGCGCGAACGGTCTCCGACACCGGCCCGATCTACAGCGCCGGGGTCGACAACGTCTGGTCCATCACGCTCGACGCCCAGGGTGACCCGGTCACGCCGGGCGTCACCCGGAGCGACGCCGACGCCCCGACCGCGCGGCCGGACCCGGTGCCGCCGCACTCCACCGCACCGGCTGACCAGAACTCCGAGCCGGGCGCCGCTGACACCACGGCTGCCCAGGACCAACCGGCCGCCGCCTCCGCTGCCGACACAAGCGGAGTTGACGCAGATCTGCCGTCAGGCGACCCGACCATCGACGACCCGGCGGCCGACACGTCGACCGCCACCGGCCCGGACGCCGCGCAGAGCGGCGCCGCGATCCGACCGCGCAACATACTCGACGTAACCGCCCAGGATCGCTGGGCGGCCCGCGCGTACGACATGTTCCGGTCCGATCCGACCGACGTCGCACAGATGGCGGAGAACCTGGCGCAGGTGCCACGCGACGATGGCTCGGTCGGCTTCAGCACGGCCGAAATCCAACAGATCAAACAGCACCTGTTCGTCAACGAGCATCTGTTGAACGTCTACGACGACAACGGCGACGTGGTCGGCCACGAGCTCGGCCACTTCGAGCCGGACGCGGACATCGCCGAGGCGTGGATCCGTCTGCGCGGCGGCGAGCCGCTGCCCCAGGACGTGGTGCTGCTCGAGCACGAACTGCGCGAGTCGCGCTACGAGCGCGAACACCCGAATGCGACGTACGCTGAGGCGCACGCGTATGCGAACGAGCGGTTCAACTGGGAACAGAACGTCCCCGAGCGCACCGGGGAGGATCTTGATAGTTGGGGACACCGGGATGGCGATACTGCAACGCTTCCGCAAGGCCGAGGAGACCGACCAGGAGGTGCGCTACCTCTTCGGACACCCGATGATGGACCGGCAGTTGACCATCAACAAGCTGGACCGGACGTACCGGGTGGCGGACCAGCGGGAGGACATGGCCTTCCGGGCGGTGCTACGACGGATCATGGCCCGCGAGGCGGACGAGAAGGCCTGGCCAGCGGGGGGCGGGGTCCAGTCCTAGACGGCGCTCTGCCGCCAGGCGACCCGACCGTCGACGGCCCGTCGACCGAGGAAACGGCCGGCGACCCGACCGTCGACGGCCCGTCGACCGAGGAAACGGCCGGCGAGCAGACCGCCGACGACCCGTCGACCGAGGTCACAGCCGGCGATCAGACCGTCGAGGAGCCGCCCGGGGACGACGACCAGACCCAGGGCTACCCGGACATGCAGGGCTGGCCGATGCCGGACACCCGGCGTTTCGGGCCGGACGAGTTGGCGCCGCTGGAGGACCCCCGGTTCCAGGACGATGTCGCCGACAGCCTCCGAACCCCCGACGGCTACGCCGTCTTCGCGGATCCGTCCACCCACCCGTACGGTCAGCTGATCAACGACGGCGGGGTGGGCCAGCCCGGCCGGAGCAACAACTGCATCGACTGCGCCCTGGCGGCGCTGGCCAGCTTCTTCGGCGATCCCCAGGTGGCCCTGCCGCGCTGGCCCGACCAGCTCGAGGACGGCTCCGTCGACACCGTGACCGGTGAGCTGGACGGCTTCGGCCGGGTGCAGAACTGGATCGGCGGCGAGTGGACCGGCGACAGCGAAGCGATGCCGTCCACTCCCGCCGAACGCGCTGCGGCGGTGGCCGACCGGTACGAACAGCTCTACCAGCGGGTCCAGGACGCCGGGCCGGGGTCGGCCGCGGTCGTCGTCGTCGAGTGGCTCGCCTTCGACGAGAACACCGGCGAGCCCCAGCTCGACGAGGACGGCAACGTGCGCGGGGCCGCGCAACACGCCTTCCTGATCGTCTACCCGGAGGGCGCGGACGGGCCGGTCTGGTGGGACCCACAGCAGGGCGACACCATCTCGGACGTGCTGCCCGGCGACTACGTTGAAGGGACGTACGACCTGTGGTCGATGGAGGTGCAACCGAGCGATGCCGATGACCAGGGAGGAAGCCCGGCAACTGATGACCCGCCTGCTGGGGACCAGCAACCCGGTGGCGGTGTTCCCGTTCGAGTTCGGCTGGGCGGCCCAGGAGACGCTCTCTCCGCAGGACCGGGCGCAGGGCAGGCATCTGGGCCAGGGGGTCTTCATCATCGACGAGACGGGAGTGGTGACGGCCCATCCCAGCCTGCCGCCACCCCTGGTGATGAAGCGGTACGCGGCGGCACGCCGGCAGGGTCGGGTGACCGGGCGGCAGGTGTGGCCGAAGGTGGACCAGCCGGACTGACCTCGACCGACGCCGACGCCAACGCAGATGTCGACGTCGACGTCGACACGACCGCACCGGGCCTCGACACCGACCAGACCGCGCGGCCGGCAACCGTGGACGGCACCGACACGTCCACCGACGGCAGCGTGGCGACGAGCGAGCCGATCACCGCGAGCGCGCTGCCCGGCACGGCCTTCCATGGCGAGGGACGGGCGCAGGCCGATCCTGACGCCGTCCTCGACCGGGCGCGGGCCGCGCTGCCCGATGTGGCCGCCCACGCCGGCGTGCAGGCCGTGACCGCCCTGACCGACGGGACGTACCAGGTCACCCGCGCCGACGGCAGTCAGTTCAACCTCCGGGTGACCAGCGCCCCGGTCGCCGACCGCGCGGTCGCCGCCAGCGTGTTCGACACCGACGGCACGGCCGTGGTGACGGTCTCCGACCGGGCTGCCGACGCGGTGATCGAGCGTGCGCTGGCGCACGAGGTTGCCGAGCTGGCCGCCCTCGGGCAGCCGCTGGCGGAGGGCGCATCGGTCGTCACGCCGCTCACCCCCGCCGACGTGGCCGAACTGGTGACGGCCGCGCACCAGGCCCGGACCGCGGACAAGTGGTCCCGATCGGCCGCGCGACGCGAGCTGGCCGCCCTCGTGGACCGGCTGGGCCTGCGTGACGGCATGCTCGGCGCCGAGCAGCGGATCGCGGCCCTGCCCGCCGAGGCGCGGGCCGCGCTGGCCGACGCGACCAGCCAGCGCTCGGCCCGGACGAGCGAGCGCTCCCGGCTGCGCGCCGACCGCCGCGCCGCCGAAGCGGAATCGAACGCCCGCCCCACCGGTCTCCCCCGAATGCGGACGTACCTGGTCACGCATCTCACCGTGAACTCTCTCCTGGCCGCGCTGGCGGCGAAGCTCACCCTGGATGCCGGCGGCCGGCCGGAGGTCGCCCTGATGATGGGCGCCGCCGCGGTCGTCGGGGCGATCGCCACCGGGCCGGCGAAGTGGCTGGGCAAGCGGGCCGGCCTGGCCGCCGAGGACCGGCGGGCGCGGTACGACGCCCGTCAGGACGCCCGCAGCGCCGCGGAGACGGACATCACCACCGGAGAGTCGCTCGCAGCCCGCACCGACGACGCGGCCTCGGCGCTCCAGGAGTTGGGCGAGGCGGTGACCGGGCTCGGCGAGCAGGCCGCGGCCGTCCAGGAGCAACTCCGCCAGGGCGAGCGCCGGCACCGGCTGCTGGGCCGACCCCGCCGGTTCCCACCGGTCGGCGCGGACCCCTCGGCGCCGGCAGGCCGCGAACCCGGCAGCAGTACGCCGACCTCGCCCGACGGTCGCAGTGTTCCGCCCGTCGTCGGGTTGACCCCGCACGAGCACGGACGGCTCGCCGAGTTGCGCAGTCTTGTCGCCCGTCACGACGGGGCGCGGCCCTGGTCCCGGCTCAGCACGGGCCGGGAGATCCGGGCGCTGCTCGACAACCTCGGGCTGCGGCAGGGTACGCCGGGTGCGAGCCAGCGCCGAGACCTGCTGCCCGCCGACGTGCGGCCGCTCGTCGACCGGTTCGGCGACTCGCGGACGGCCGCGGTCCGGGAGCGGGCCCAGGTCGTCATCGGCCGTCAATCGGCCGACGGGCAGCGGCCGGGCACAGTCGCGCCCTGGTGGATGTCGGTGGTGGAGACCGCGCCGAACCTGCTGACGGCCGCCACCATCGTGCAGGTCGGTAACCTCCTCGGCCAGCTGAAGTTCGGCTGGTTCGGCATCGCGGGCGCGCTGGCCGCGGCGGCGACCGGCGTGGCGGTCGATCCGGTGATCAGCCGCAAGGAGGCCGCCGCCAGCGACGCCCGGCAGACCTGGGACACGGAGCACCCGGCGCTGCCGGCGGATGCGCTGCTGTCCCAGGCGGCAGAGGCGCTCGCCGATCCGGTCAGCGCAGTGGCCGACCGCACCGCGGCCGCCGCCCGACGGACGGTCGACCTGGAGCAGCGCCTGGCCGACCTGGAACGCCGGCTCGCCGAGTCGCAGCGCCGCAACGGCGTCGCCGGCTCGCTCCGCCGCCTGCTCGTCGGTGACCCGGCCTGGGCGGGGTTGGCCGCGCCGGACGTCACGACGACCCCTGCGCCCCGCGCGTCGACCGATCCGACGACGTCGACCGACCCGGCCGCTGCCGCATCCCGCGACCCACGCGACACGGCATCGCTGCAACGGCTGGCCGAGCTTGCCGCGCGGCACGAGGCCGTGGGCCCGCTGGCCCGCCCGTCGGTGGCCCGGCAGCTGCAGGTCCTGGTCGACCAGCTCGGTCTGCGGGAGGGCACGCCGGGCGCGGATCAGCGCCGTGAGCTGGTGCCGGCGGAGCTGCGACCGGTGGTCGAACGGCACGGGCGTCCGGGCCTGACCGGCCGGGCGGCACAGCTGCTCACCCGCCCGCCGGCGCACGCGACGGACAGCGCCCAACGGCCGAGCAACGTGCCGAGCATCGGGGTCTACGCCGTCGAGCAGACGCCCGGCCCCCTGGTGCAGGCCGGGACGACGGTCGGGCTGGCCAGGGCCCTCCAGGTCGCCGCCGGGGCCGGACCGGTCAACATGCTGGCCGGTGCGCTCGCCGGTCCGCTCCGTGACCTGCTGCTCAAGCGCGTCGAGGCCCGGATCGCGGACGCCCGCCGGGCCTGGGACCTGGCCAGCCCCAACCCGGCGACGGACCCCACGTCGCGGGTGGCAGGAATCGCCGGCCCGTCGGCGACGGCCGTGACCGACGCCGCTCGGCAACTCGACGCGGCCTCGCGGCGCCTCGACGACATCAACGCGGCCATGGACCGGCTGGCGCAGCGGCACACCGGGTCGACCGAAACGTCGACCACTCCCGGTAGCACGACACCCGACCCGGCCGCTGCCGCGCCGGATCCGGCAGCCACACCGGACCCGGGCGGTACGCCCGATGCGACCGGTCCGGAAGGGCCGAGCAGGGCCGACGCCTGGGAGTTGCAGACGGCCGCGCACCAGGTGCGTACCGCTGATCCCGTCTCCCTGAAGCCTGCCCTGCGCGAGCTGCACGCGGTGATCGACCGGCTGGGTCTGCGGGACGGCATGCTCGGGGCACCGGACCGGATCGCGCAGCTGCCCCCCGAGGCCCAGCAGGTGGTCGCGGAGTTCGGCGGCGACCGCGCCGGCCGGGCACGGCAGCTCCGCACGCTCCGGGCCGAACGGCGGACCGCCGAGGACGCTCGTCCGCCGGGCATTCCCCGCCTGCGCACCTACCTCGTGTCGAGTGTGCTGACCACCGGGGTGACCGCCACCGCGGTGACCGCGGTCGCCGTGGCGGTGGCCAGTCCGCTGGCGCCGGTGATCCCCGTCGCCGCGGTGATCGCGGCGCCGGTGATCGGGCTGGCGAAGTGGCACGCCAAGCGGCACGGCCTCGCAACCGACGACGTGCGCAGCCGGTTCGACGCGCGCAGCGACGCCCGGGACGCCGCCGACCGGGTGGACCAGGTCATCGACCGGTTGAACGAGCCGATCGCCGAACTCGAGCAGGCCGCCGACCGGCTCGAGGACCGCCTGAGCGCCGCCGAGTCGGCCACCGACCGGCTGGCCGAACGGCTGGCGGAGACCCACCGCCGCTCCGGCCTGCTCCCCCGCCTCTTCGGTTCCGCCGACAACGCGCAGACCGACCCGACCGCGACCAACCCGGCGAACGGCACCGACCCGGCGAACAGCACCGACCCGGGGGCCGGCCCGAACCCGGCGGGCAGCGGCGACCCCGGCAACGGCACCGACCCGGGCCGCATCACGGCGGCGGCCGTACCGAACTCCGGTTTCCACGGTCTGGGGCGGCCGACGGCCGACCCGGCCGCGGTGCTGGACACGGCTCGCGCCGCGTTGCCGCAGGTGGCCCCGTACGCCGGGGTGGACGAGGTCGCCGCGGTCGCGCCGGACCGCTTCGAGGTGCGCGCGGCCGGCCTGTTCCCGCTGCGGGTGGAGCTGACCGTCGGCCCGCTGACCGACGGGGTGGTGGCCCAGTCGACGCGCAATCCCGACGGGTCGTTCACGGTGACCGTCTCGGACCAGGCCGTGGACGACGTCATCGCCAGGGCGCTCGCGCACGAGGTCGCCGAGCTGGTGGCGCTGCACGAATCCGGCCAGGCGCTGGTCGGCCCGCTCGACCCGGGCAACGTCGACGGGCTGATCGACCCGGCCGGGCTCACCGCGCACGACCGGGGCCGGATGGCCGAGATCCGCCTGCTCGCCGCCGAGTACGAGACCGGCGACCGGGCCACCCGGCTCGCCGTACGCGCCGAGATCGACGCCCTCGTCGACCATCTCGGCCTGCGGGTGGGTGATCCGGCCGCACCTGCCCGGTGGGCCGCCATGCCGCGGGACGCGGTCGCACACCTGATGCGCCTGAGCGTGCCGTCGGTGACGTCCGAGTCGGTCGCCCGGGTGCTGCGGGGCGGCCCGACGCTCACCGACGTCGAGCGGTTCCGGATGATCGACTATCGGGCCCGACTCGCCCCGGACTTCCAGGTGCCCTCGACCGGCGAACTCGACGCGCGGCTGCGCGAGCTGGCGGTGCAGGGCGAGCAGGCCCAGACCAGCCTGCCGCGGATGCCGGCGTACGCCGGGCAGATCATCGTCATGCCGCCGGCGCAGCTGGACGCGATCCGGCAGGTGGATCCGCAGCTCGCCGACCGGATCGCCGCCCAGGGTGTGTACGTCGACCTGACCGGCCAGTTCGACCTGCGGCCGTACGCGGTGGACAGCCAGCCCGAGATCAACGTGGGTGACGGCCGGACGGCGTTCGACCTGGGGACGCCGGCGGGCCGGCAGGCGCTGCTCGTCGAGGACCGGGTCCGGGCACGCGCCGCGTTGCGTGGTCTCACCGGCGGCCAGCCGGTCCCGTTGCTCGCCACCCACGACTTCCACTACCTGGGCGCGGGTCGGGTGATGGGCCTGGTGCCGGACGCGCTGACCCGGGTGCTGCGCGCGTTCAGTCCGATCGCCGAGGCGACGACCGCGGAGACCACCGCCACCGCCACCGTCCCGACGGAGACCGCCGTGGCCGCCGACCGGGTCACCCTGCCGACGGCCGAGGCGGGCACCCCCGCCGTGGCGTACGGGCAGGCGCTCGACGGCCAGACCGGCCAGCCGCCGCCGCTGTTCGACGGGCCGCCCAAGCGTGAGGACGTGCAGCAGGGCATGCTCGGCGACTGCGGCATGATCGCGGTCATCGGCGCGGTGGCCGGTCACCTGCCCACCGCGCTCGCCGACCTGTTCCACGTCAATGCCGACGGCACGGTGGACGTGCTGCTCCACGAGAGCAGCCTGCCCGGCCGCTCGGTGACGCCGACCGGGCGGCGGCTGCGGATCACCGTGCAGCCGGACGTGCCGCTGCAACCCGGCCCGGACGGCCGGACGGCCTACGCGGACCAGTCGTCGGTGGGCGTGGCCTGGGCGTCGCTGCTGGAGAAGGCGATCGGCGCGATCGACCGGACCTGGACGCCGGAACGCCACGACCAGTGGCAGCAGATGTGGACCAGCCGCCCCGGCGTGGCCGACACCCAGGCCGCTCCGCTCGGCTACGCACGGCTGAACAGCGGCAGCTCGCGGCCGATGCAGGCGGAGCTGCTCACCCAGCTGACCGGGCTGCCGACGTCGGTGGACAGATGGGACACCGCACCTGGTCAGGAGGCCGTCGCCGAGGCCCGGCTGGCGGAACTGCTGGCCGCCGGCAGCCCGGTGATCACCGGCACCCAGCCGGCGTCGGCGTACCAGACCGCGCAGCTTCCGCACGGCCTGTACGCCGGGCACGCCTACGAGGTGGTCGGCGTCGCCAACGGTCAGGTGCAGTTGCGTAACCCGTGGAACAGCAGCCACCCCACGCCGATGTCGGTGCGCGCATTCCTCGACCTGATGAGCCCCTGGTACGCGCACGTCGAGCTGGCCCGTACCGCCACCACCGCGGTGCCGAACTCGTCGTTCGACGGGCTCGGCCGGCCGACGGCCGACGCGGCGGCGGTGGTGGACGCGGCCCGGGCCGCGCTGCCCACGGTGGCCGGCGCCGCGCGGGCGGACCAGATCGTCGCGGTCGCCCCGGACCGGTTCGAGGTGCGGGTGGCCGGCCTGAACCCGCTGTCGCTGGGCGTGGCGGCCGGCCCGCTCGCCGACGGCGTGGTGGCCCAGACGGTGCGGAACCTGGACGGCTCGTTCACGCTGACCGTGTCCGACCGGGCGACCGACGCCGCGGTCACCCGGGCGCTGGCGCACGAGGTGGCTGAGCTGGTGGCGCTGCACGAATCCGGCCAGGCGCTGGTCGGTCAGCTGGACGCCGACCGCCGCGACGGGCCGATCGACCCGGCCGGCCTGACCGCGCAGGACCACGGCCGGCTGGCCGAGCTGCGGATCCTCGCCGCGTCGTACGCCGACGCGGATCCGGCGACCCGGCTCACCCTCCGGACCGAGATCGACGCCCTGGTCGACCATCTCGGGCTGCGCCTGGGCACCCCGGACGCGCACGCCCGCTGGGGCGTCCTCCCCGGCGACGTGGCCACCCACCTGATGCAGTTGAGCGCGCCGCAGGTGACTCCGGAGTCGATCGCCGACGTGCTCAGCGGCAACCCGACGAACGCCGTCGAGCGCTTCCGCGCGATCGACTACCGCTCCCGGCTGGCTCCGGACTTCCAGGTGCCTCCGGCCGCCGCGGTGGACGCCCGGCTGCGGGAGCTGGCCGTCCAGGGCGAGCAGGCGCAGTCCAGCCTGCCCCGGATGCCGGCCTGCGCCGGGCAGATCATCGCCATGCCGCCGGCCCAGCTGGATCTGATCCGGCAGGTGGATCCGCAGCTCGCCAGCCGGATCGCCGCCCAGGGCGTGTACGTCGACCTGAGCGGCCGGTTCGACCTGCGCCCGTACGTGCTCGACAACGCGCCGGAGTTCCGGCTGGCGGAGTCTCGGACGGTCTTCGACCTGGGCACGGAGGTGGGACGGCAGTCGCTGCTGACGGAGGACCGGGTTCGCGCCCGGGTCGCGTTCCGGGCCGAGTACGGCGCGAACCCCGCCGCCATGGCGGTGCTTAACACGCACGACTTCCACTACCTGACCAACGCGCGGGTGCTGGCCCTGGTGCCGGACGCACTCGCCCGGGCGTTGCGCGGGCTGGTGCCCGGCGCACCGCCACTGGACGTGGAGGTCGACGCGACCGTCATGGCCGGTGCGACCGCGGTGGTCGCCGACCGGGTCACGCTGCCGGCCGCGGAGCCGGGCCAGCCCGCCCCCGAGTACGGCCAGGCACGCGACGCGCAGACCGGCCAGCCGGCGCCGCTCTTCGACGGGCCGCCCCGCCGGGAGCAGGTGCGGCAGGGCATGCTCGGCGACTGCGGGATGCTGGCCACCATGGCCGCCGTCGCCGGCCACCGGCCGGACGCGATCGCCCGGCTGTTCCGGCCCAACCCGGACGGCACCGTCGACGTGCTGCTGCACGAGAGCACCCTGCTCGGCGACGTGACCAACCCGACGGGCCGGCAACTGCGGATCACCGTGCGCCCGGACGTGCCGCTTCGCCCTGGTTTCAACGGCGCGACCGCCTACGCCGATCAGTCGGTGAACGGCAGCTCCTGGGCGTCGCTGTTGGAGAAGGCGCTCGCGGCGGTGGATCGGACCTGGAGCACCGAACGCCATCAGCAGTGGCAGCGCGACTGGTCCTCCTGGCACAGCCCGAACGATCCGCACGTGGCCGCGCCGACCGGCTACGCCCGGCTGGGCGTCGGCAGCACCCCACGGATGCAGGCCGAGCTGCTCACCCAGCTCACCGGGGTGCCGAGTCGCGCCGAACAGTTCGACCCGACGCCGGGACGGGAGGCAGCCGTCGAAGCCCGGCTGGCCGCACTGCTGGCCGCCGGCAGCCCGGTGATCGCCGGCACCAGGTCGAGCGCGGACTACCCCGCATCGATCCGTAAGAAGCTTCCGCACGGGCTCTACGCCGGTCACGCCTACGAGGTGGTCGCGGTCGGCAACGGTCAGGTGCAGTTGCGCAACCCGTGGAACAGGGATCACCCGACGCCGATGACCGTGCGGGAATTCCTCGACCTGATGGGCAGGGACTTTGCCCACCTGGAGCCGCAGCCGGCTCCGCCGCCCCCGATGGCAGGTCCGCCAGCGGCGCCGGCGACTCCGCCGCCACCTGTGGCAGGTCCGCCAGCGGCGCAGCCGACTCCGCCGCACCCGGTGGCAGGCCCGCCAGCCGCGCCGCCGACCCCACCGCCCCCGGTGGCAGGCCCGCCAGCGGCGCCACCGGCTGGCTCCACGCCGCCGATCGCCACGTCGGCCCCGCACACCTTGGGCCGCACCTATCTGGAGGACGAGCGCTACACCCTCGTCTACTACGCCCTGCTGGCCACCGACGGTACGGTGAGTGGCCTGGGGGTGGTCGAGTCGTCCGAGCGGGGACAACGCTCGGCCCACTGGACGGCGGGCGGGGCACCGCCCGGTCCCGGAGGCTCGCTGCCGGTCCGCCGGGTTGAGGCCGAGCGGATCGCCCGGGAGGTGCTCGGCTTCGAGCTGCCCGACGAGGCGACGCTGCACGACATGCTGGGCGGGTGACCGTGCCGAGAAGAGAGCTGGAAGGAGAGCCGTTGCGCTCCTACACGGACGTCATGTCCATCAGCAACAACGTGCCGTCGGACATCGGGCCGGCGCGGCTCGGCGTCCGGTGGATCGACGAGGGCCCCCCGGTCCGGTGCGAGATCGTCGTCATGCCCCACTGGAGCGAGGAATCCCCCCACCACGAGGTCGCTCTCGGCGAGACCTTCCCGGTGGGCGACGAGACCTGGCGCTTCGCGGACGTCGACATGAAGAACGCGGACGAGTGGCGGGTGATCGTCCGACGGGTCGACGAGAACGAGGTGGTGACGCCACCAACCGGCCAGGTCTGGAAGTCCGCCCGGCTGCGGCCCTACGGTCAGCTCGACGAAGCGCAGCTACAAGCGGTGGAGGCCGAACTCGGCATCTCGTTGCCGCCGAGCTACCGCGACTGGCTGCGGGACAACAACGGGGCACAGCCCGAGGTCGAGCACCACGTCCCCGGCCTGCCCTTCACCGTGTTGCCGGAACGCCCCCTGCTCGGCGTTCACCCCCAGTACCCGCCGTTCGACCTGGTGCACGCTCAGCGCGTACACCGAGATCCCTGGCTGTCGCCGACCTGGCTGGTCGTCGCGAACGTCTCCGGCGGTCTGCTGGTGCTCTCGCTGCGGCCGCGCGACATGGCGGAGGAGGGCGTGTACTTCCTGCCGGATGCCGGCCTGAGCGGGGCGATCGGTCCTGAGGGCGCCGCCGGGCGCGAGCGGCACCTGGTTCCGGTGGCCCGCTCGTTCGGCTACTTCCTCGGCAGGCTGACTCCGATCGACCTGTCCGACCTGCCGCCGGTGCAGATCATCCGGCCCGGCGAGCCCGGCCACTCCCAGCATGACGACCAGCCGTGGTCGGCCACGCGACCTGAGGATCAGCAGCGATGACGACGACACACACCGCGCAGGCCCTGCTGCTGCCGGTCGGGCAGTTCTTCGGCACCTTCCACCCGGTGGCCGGTTCGACCGAGCGCTACCACCGGGTCCGCCTCGGCGACGAGGTGTGGGAGCTGGACGACCAGCGCTTCACCCTGTGGGCGCTGGCGCACGGCACCGGCGGCGACCGATCGCCCGAGGAGCCCTGGACCCTGCCCGCGGTACGCGACGCGGCCGCCGCGCAGCTGCCCGGTGTCGACAGCGCCCCGCTGCTGCACGGGCTGCTGGCGGAAGGGCTCGCCGTGGAGGTCCTCCCCGGCGAGGCGGTGGAGTTCGCCCGCCGGCACCGGGTCGGCGCCCGCATGCTCGGGTTGGGCAACAGCGCCGAGCAACCCTGGCTCTGGTCCATCGGCTTCTTCGAGCACCCGGTGGTGAGCGTCACGCGCACCGTCTACGACATGTGGGAACGGTGCCCGTCCGGGGAGAGCCTCTGGACGATGTGCCAGGCGCTCGCCGACGAGGAACGAGAGGCCGGCGGCACCGAACCGGACCTGGTGGACCCGGAACGGCTGCTCACCGCGTTCCTCCGTACCGCCCACCTCCTGCTCGCGGCCAGCGTCGTCTACCTGGAGCCGCTGCCGTGACCGACACGACGAGGAACCCCGCGATGGCCGATCCGCTGATCCTGCCGGTGGGGCGCTATACCGGGGAGTTCCACCCGGCCGTGGGCGCCCCGGTGAAGTACCACTCGCTGAGCATCGGCCGCCTCTCGGTGACCCTGGAGGACCCGCAGGCCTTCGCGGTCTGGGCCGCGGCGCACCACCCCGTGGACCGGCCCGACGCCGTCTGGGACCGGGCCGCCGTGACCGATGCCGCCAGGCAGCTCGGCGTGGCCGACCCGCACCGCGTCGTCGCGGAGTTCCTGGAGGACGGCCTGCTGGTGGAGATCACGCCGGACGCGCCGGACGTGGTGGACTTCGCCCGCGCGCACCGGGTGCTCCCACTCATGGTGTCGCTGGGCAACACCCCCGACGACCCGCTGCGCTACGGCATAGGCCTCTTCGGCACCGCGCCGGTGTTGCGGCTGCCGGCGTTGGTGCACGACGTGTGGCAGTGGAGCAGCGTGGGCGCCAGCCTCTGGGACGTCTGTCAGGTCTTCGCCGACGCCGGCGCCCGGGCCGAGGTGGCGGATGCCCGCGAGCACGACCCCCGGCACGTGCTGCGCGAGTTCCTGGCCGCGCTGCCCCTGCTGGTCGGTGCGAACGCCGCTTGTCTGGACGAGGCCCGCCGGTGAGGATCGCCGCTTCCGGGACCTGGCGGGCCTGAGAACCGACCGCGCTGGACGGTGTGGCTGCCGGAAGGGCTCGGCGCGATGCGCCGGCCTCCCGGCCCGGGTCGCGCCGGTGCCGTGCGGGGGTCGAGGACGACTGGCGGTTCGCTCAGACGGCCTGCGGCAGCATCCCGGCGTACGCGTCGCGGGCCGCGGCCAGCCGGCCGCGCCGGAATCGGCCCGGCTCCCGCTGGCGCAGGTCGCGTCCCCACTCGCTGGTGCAGGCTGCGGCGGGCACCACGTCCTCGCCGGGCGGGATGAACTTGAGCACCTCGTCCAGCGCCGCGACGGCCCGGATCAGCGTGGCCCGGACCCGCTCGCCCGCGTCCCCGGCCGCCGGCACCGACCTGGCGTACGTGTCGGCCACCCGGAGCCACTCGCCGGGATCGAGCAGCTGCGACGGCTCGTCCCCGCCGTAGCGGAAGCCACCGGCAGGGATCACGGCGGGCTCGGCCGGCAGCCGGAAGGTAAACTCGCGCGGCTGGCCGCAGGCGGGGCAGGCACCGGTGTAGCGGGCGGCCAGGTCGCCGTCCTCGAGCGCCACGACCGCGCTCTGCCGGGCGAACCGCGTCTCGCCGCAGAAGCACGGCCGCAGGTCCATGTAGAGATGAGCCTCCGCGCTCGTACGGCTGGGGGGCAGGATCATGCGCTCCACCGTACCGATCCGCCGCCCTCCCCGGCGACCCACGACATCCACACCAGCGCAACCTGACGTCACCGGTTCCTCCGTGGCTTCCGGCAGAACCGCGAATCCCGCACCCGTTCGGTCCACCCCGGACGGCGTGGTGGCGGTCACCCGGTCCGACACCGCCGCCGCGCTGCACGGTCCGCGCGCGGGCGATAGGTTGGACGAGTGCCGTCCACAGCGTCCACCGACCCGTTCTGGTCGGTCACGCTGCGCTCACTGCGCGAGCTGACCCGGCTGGCCGTCGCCGCGCTGGTGCTCGCCGTCGGCCTCGGCGGCGTGACCGCCGCACCGGCACCGGCCGCCCCCACCCTCGGCCCGGTCGCCGCGAGCACCCGGGTCGCCGCGAGCACACCGGTCGCCGCGGTCGACCGGCCGCTGCCGCGCCGGGAGCCGGCCGCCGAGCGGCCGGTCGACGCGGCCGCCTCGCCAGCCGTCCGCCGGGCCGAGACCCCGGTCGCGTCGGCCACCCGCCTGGACGTGCCGGCCCGCGACCCCGGCCGGGGAGTTCCCACCCGGCGCGGTCCACCGACCGCCTGACCCGTAGGCCACCGTCCCCCGAGGCGACCGGCCGCTGCGGCGGGAGCTCCTCCCGCGGCGCGAGGCCGGGCCGACCGGGCCGTCTCCCGGCAATCGGGCCGCCACGGCTCCGGCCCGCCACCGCGTGGACCGCCACGCCGCCCGGCCGCCTCCGCCTCGGCGCCGCCCGTCCGACCGTTCCCGCGGGCCCCGCCGGAGACGACCACCTGCCGACACACGCCCACACGCGTCCACGATGTTTACCCGCCCGCCCGCCGGGCACGACCATACGTCGATTTCCCTCGATCGACCGCGAGGTGCTCACCATGCAGACCGTGCTCTCCTCCGTCCTGCTCGATGTGCCGCGGGCCGCCGCGATCTGGCTGAGCCTGCTCGGCGTCGTCGCCGTCACCGTCGCCGGCCTGTTGCTGCGGCCGGGCCGCCTCCGCTTCGACGCGGGTGCCCGCATCCGCCGCGCGGCGATGCCGAGCGAGCTGGAACGGGCCGAGGAGCAGCGCGAACGCTCCCGGTACGCGGAGGAGGTCGCGGTGGCCGCGGAGCGGGCCGGCACCACCGCCGCCCGCCTGCGGGCCGAGTGGCTGACCGCGCAGGAGGCGGTCGAGGCGGCCTGGCAGGCGTACGAGGCCGCCGAGGCCGACGTCCGCCGGCTGGCGACCGCCGAGGCGATGCCCCTGCCGAGCACCCCCCGGACCCCGGCCGAGTACGCCGAGCGCGAACGCTTCCTGCACCGGGCCGCGCTGGACGCGTACTGGCGGAAGGAGCTCTCGGTAAACCAGCTCAGCGACGTCTTCGCACACCGGAACGGGTGGGACCCGCGCCTGCACCCGGTCGAGCAGGAGCTGGTGCTGCGCCGGGCCGTACGGGACAACCTGTTCGCGCGGCAGCAGGCCGCCCGGGACCGGGAGCAGGCCGCCTGGCGGGCCGCCGAGCTCGCCGCCGAGGCCGCCCGCAGCCTGCGGGACGAGGCGTTCACGGCGGCCAACGCCCGCCCCGAGGAGTCGCAGTCGCTGCTGCCGCTGATCGAGGGGGCGCCGGAGCAGACCCGGGAGCTGCCGGCGGTGTCCGGCCGCGAGGCGCCGGCGGCCCGGGGGCGGGCGGCCGTCGTCGCGTACTGACCGGGGCGGCGGGCCGGCCGTCGGTTCCGGGCGGGGGTCGCCCGGGTGGGCTAGCGTTGCCGTATGTCCAGGGAGGCGTGGGTCGTCGTCGGCGTCGTGGCGGTCGTCACGCTGGTCGGCGCGGTGCTGCTGGCCGTCCGCGTGGTCCGGACGCGGCGGCTGCTCGGCACCCTCGGCGTGAACGGCAAGGTGGCCTTCTACGGCGCGCTGCTCTACACCGTGCTTCCGATCGACCTGCTGCCCGACCCGATCTACCTGGACGACATGGCCGTGCTGACCGGCGCGCTGATCTACCTCGGTCGGCTGGTCCAGCGGCGCCGGGCCGGGAATCCCCCGCTGCCCGGCGGGCAGGACGGCCGGCCCGACACCGACCGCACCCGCCGCCGGGTGCCCTGAGGCAGGCGGCAGCCGCCGCGCCCCGAGCGAACGGCAGACCCGCCCTGAGCGGACGGCAGACCCGCCCCGAGCGGACGGCAGACCCGCCCTGAGCGGGCGGCAGATCCGCCGCGCCCCGAGCGGACGGCAAGACCCGCCAGGCGGCCCCGAGCGGGACGGCGACCCGCCGCGCCCCGAGCGGAGAGCGGTCTTCGCGTCCCTGGTCCGGTTGGCCGTGCCATGATCGGTGCCGCAGCGCGAGTCAGGGGACGGACATGCCCGGCGACCATCGGTTGGCACCGCACGACGAGCGGGTCGCCGCGTTCTGCCGGGAGCGGCACCTGGCGACGCTGACCACCCTGCGCGCCGACGGTACCCCGCACGTGGTGCCGGTGGGGGTCACCCTCGACGCGGCGGCGGGCCTGGCCCGGGTGATCACCAGCGGCACGTCCCGCAAGGCGCGGCACGTCGCCGCCGCCGGCCCCGAGGGCGCTCCCGTGGCCGTCTGCCAGGTCGACGGCCGGCGCTGGCTCACCATCGAGGGCCGGGCGGTCGTCCGCGCCGACCCGGCCGCCGTGGCCGAGGCCGAGCGCCGGTACGCCGACCGGTATCGGACGCCGCGTCCCAATCCGGACCGGGTGGTCATCGAGATCACCGTGACGCGCCTGCTGGGCGGTCTGTAACCGACTGACCGGTCCGGTCGACACGGTGTGACGGGTCGCATCCGTACGCCGGAATCCCGCTGCCCCTGGTGCCGTTGCATCCCCTCGTGCGGCCGGTACCACCGGCCGTGCGGGGCCCGGAATGACCGGCGGGGCAGGGTCGTTGCATCCCTGGTACGCCCCGGACACCGGCCCGCTCCGGGCCGCCGAATCCCTCCCGGCGAGCGCCTTTCCCGGTGCTTGCGCCTCCGGTCCCCCCGGAGGCGTCAAACCCCCGATTGGAGCCCGACCATGAACCCGATCCTCCACAAGAGCGGTCTGTCCGTCGCCGGTCTGCTGGTGGCCGGCGGGTGCATCGCCGGGCCGGCGGCGGCCGCCCAGGCCGCACCGGCGGTGGCCGCCCCGCTCGCCTCGGTGCACACCGACAAGGGCGGACGCGCCGACCAGGCCGACAAGGGCGGCCGCCACGACAAGGACCGTCGCGCCGACAGGCGGGCCGAGCGCATGGTGGGCATCCAGTACCAGGCGCAGCCCAACTTCTACTACTGCGGCCCGGCAGCGACCCGGATCGCCCTGTCGGCGCAGGGCAAGGCGCTGTCCCAGGACGAAGTCGCGAAGATGCTGGGCACCACCGAGGCCGGCACCGACTCGGCCCTGGACATCACCCGGGTGCTCAACGAGCTGACCGGCGGCCGGTACCGGACGACCGAGATCCCGGGCCCGGTGGCCAAGCCGGAGGAGGTCGACCGGCTGCGCGCCGACGTGACCGCCGCCCTGGACGAGGGCCGGCCGGTGGTGGCCAACGTCAAGGGCACCGCGGTCGACACCGACGGCCACCCGCAGTCGTACGAGGGCGGGCACTACCTGACCCTGGTCGGCTACCGGGACGGCGGCGACCTGATCCGGGTCGCCGACCCGGCCTCCCCGGAGGGCGAGTACTGGATGACCCTGGAGAAGGTCGCCACCTGGATCGCCGAGCGCGGCTACTCGTCCTGACCCGACGCCGCAGGGGCCGGTCCCCCGGGTGGGGGGCCGGCCCGTGCGCGTCCCGCCCGCGCGGCCGGAGCGCCGACGCTGTGGGACATCGGCTTCGCCACCGCCCGCGCGCGCACGAGGCCGCCCGCGTCGGACGGCGGCGACGGCGAGCAGCGCCGCGACCGCCACCGCGAGGACGCCGCGACCGCCACCGCGAGGGGCGAAAAGGGGTCGCCCGACCGGGCCGCCCTCGCCCATGATCGGCCGGTGAAGATGCACGCCGACCAGATCGACGTCCCGGTGGACGTCGTCACCGCGCTCGTGGCCGACCAGTTTCCCCGGTGGCGCGGCCTTCCGGTGCGTCCGATCGCCTCGCACGGCACCGTGAGCGCCCTGTTCCGCCTCGGCGAGGACATCGTCCTCCGGTTCCCGCTGCGCCCCGGCCTCGACCCGGAACTCCTCGACGACCTGCGGCGCGAGCAGGAGAGCGCGCGCCGCATCGCCGCGCACGTTCCCCTCCAGGTTCCCGAGCCGCTGGCCCTCGGCGAGCCGGGCGAGGGCTACCCGGGGCCCTGGACGGCGTACCGCTGGATCCCCGGCGAGACCGCGAGCGCCGACGGCATCGGCGACCCGGTCGGGTTCGCCCACGACCTCGCCGACTTCGTCCGCGCGCTGCACGGAATGGACACCGGCGGTCGGGCGTGGGACGGGCGCACCCGGGGCGGTCCGTTGCCCGCCCGGGACGACTACGTCCGTCGCTGCCTGGCGAAGAGCGGTCACCTCGTCGACACGTCCCGGCTCGCCCCCGTCTGGCAGGAGTGCCGGGACGCGGCCCCGCACGGCGGGCCGGACGTCTGGATCCACGCCGACCTGATGCCCGGCAACCTGCTGGTCCGCGACGGCCGGCTGGCCGCGGTCATCGACCTCGAAACGGTCTGCGTCGGCGACCCGGCGGTCGACCTCATGCCGGCGTGGAACCTGTTGCCGCCCCACGCGCGGGAGAGCTACCGCCGGGCGCTGGGGGTCGACGACGCCACCTGGGCGCGCGGGCGGGGCTGGGCTCTCGTCCAGGCCATCGGCGCCCTCTTCTACTACGTCGACACCAATCCCGTCATGGCCGACACCGCCCGCCACACCCTGGACGCCGTCCTGTCCTGACGCCGACGACGAGGCCGGCCGGCACAGTGGAGGGCCGCCGCCGCGGGTCGGTGGCGCGGCGGGAACGACCTCGCCGGCGGTGGGTTCGGTTGGCGACCCGGGGGTACCAGCAGCCCAGAGCCGACCGTTCCGCAACCGGTAAGGGGCAGACAATGACCGACACACACCACGCCGCCGGTCAGGACGTCGTCGACGTCCTGACCGCGGACCACCGCGAGGTCGAGGCGCTCTTCGTGGAGCTGGAGAGCCGGCAGGGCACCCCCGAGCACCGCCGGCAGCTGGCCGACGTGATGATCGCGGAGCTGATCCGCCACGCCGTCGCCGAGGAGATGTACGTCTATCCGGCCGCCCGCAAGGCGCTGCCGGACGGCGACCAGATCGCCGACCACGAGATCTCCGAGCACGCCGACGCGGAGCGGACGCTGAAGGAGCTGGAGTCGCTCGACCCGTCCGAGCCGCGTTTCGACGAGGTGCTGGCACACCTGACCAGGACGATCCGGCACCACGTGCAGGACGAGGAGTCGGACCTCTTCCCCCGGCTGCGGGCGGCCGTGGCCCGCGAGGAGATGGTCGAGCTGGCCGGGAAGGTGGAGGCGGCGAAGAAGTCGACCCCGACCCGGCCGCACCCGGCCGCGCCGGACCGGCCGCCGGTGAACAAGCTGCTCAACCCCGGCGCGGGCCTGGTGGACCGGATGCGGGACGCGCTCACCGGCCGCCCCACGTCGACCGCGGAGCTGCGCGAGAAGCAGCGCTGACCGCGTCGGGCCGTTAGGTGGCCACGCCCCGCCCGGGGCGTGGCCACCGCCGTCTCACCCGCCGAGCGGGTCCGGCGGGCGGTCGAAGAACGTCTCCAGCACCACGATGGTCCGGGTGCCGGTGACGCCCTCGACCTGGAACAGCCGCCGCAGGCTGGCCTGGAGCTGCTCGGGCGAGCCCGCCCTGACCTTCACCAGCAGCGAGGCCGGCCCAGCCACCACGTGCGCCTCCTCGACCTCCGGCAGCGCGGCGAGCGCCTCGTGGGTGGGGCGGTCCCCCATCCAGGCGTTCGCCTCGATCATCACGAAGGCGAGCACACCGCGGCCCACGGCGGCGGGATCGACGTCCACCGTGGTCCGTCGGATCACCCCCTGCTCGCGCAGCTTCCGTACCCGCTCGTGCGCGGCGCCGGTCGACAACCCGACGGCGGCAGCGAGGGCCGCGTACGGCTGGGCGGCGTCCCGTTGCAGCTCCGCCAGCAGCCTCCGGTCGATGTCGTCCACATTCAACCCCCGAACCTCATTCTGTAGATCACATTTCCGACTGACTCGCATTCGGTGGTGTTAGCGTACCGCTGAACGACAGTCGGGAGGGTGTCTCATGATCGATCGGGTCAAGGCTCACTTCGAAGCCCATGACGAACGGTTCCGCCGGGTCAACGGTGACGAGTGGGTCGAGCGGCTCTACACCGGGGGCCGCTGGCTGGAGGGTCCGGCATACTTCCCCGCCGGGCGCTACCTGGTGTTCAGCGACATCCCCAACGACCGGCTGCTGCGCTGGGACGAGACCACCGGGGCGGTCGGCGTGTTCCGGCAGCCGGCCGGCTACGCCAACGGGCACACCGTCGACCGGCGCGGGCGGCTGGTGAGCTGCGAGCAGGGCAACCGGCGGGTCACCCGCACGGAGGCCGACGGCACCGACACCGTGCTCGCGGAGCGCTACCGGGGGCAGCGCCTGAACAGCCCCAACGACGTGGTCGAGCACTCCGACGGCTCGATCTGGTTCACGGACCCGAGCTTCGGCATCGACAGCGACTACGAGGGACATCGCGCCGAGAGCGAGATCGGCGGCAACCACGTCTACCGGGTCGACCCGCACGACGGCGAGGTACGCCTGGTCGCCGACGACTTCGGCCAGCCGAACGGGCTCGCGTTCGACGCCGACGAGTCGACGCTCTACGTGGCCGACACCCGACACCGGCACCTGCGGCGCTTCCGCGTCGGGGCGGACGCCACCCTGCGCGGCGGCGAGGTGTTCGCCGAGTGCGACACGGGCAGCTTCGACGGCGTACGCCTCGACTCGGCCGGCCGGATCTGGGCCGCCGCACACGACGGGCTGCACTGCTTCGACCCGGACGGCACGCTGCTGGGCAAACTGCGCCTGCCCGAGGTGGTCGCCAACTTCACGTTCGGCGGGCCGAAACGCAACCACCTGTTCGTCTGCGCGTCCAGTTCGCTCTACGCCCTGCGGGTCAACATCAACGGGGTTCGCTACCCCGGCCAGTGACCGGCCGGGCGTGCCGGCGCGACGGCCGGCACGCCCGGTCGGTTCACGGCTGCGGGGCGATCCGGCGCAGGCCGTCCACCTCGGACACGACGACCGCCTCCACGGGGCACGAGTCCGCGGCGTCCACCAGCGCCTCGTCGGGCGCCACCCGCTCGGCCAGCGGGCGGGACAGACCGTCCACCAGCGCGAAGTGCCCCGGCGCGGTGCCCGCGCAGATCCCCGACCCGATGCACCGGTCCCGGTCCACCCGTACCCGCCACTGCTCCGTCGGCCCGCTCACCGGGTCACCAGCTCACCGGCATGGCGACCAGGCCGCGCACCAGCAGGCCGCTCTTCCAGGTCAGCTCGGCCTCGGGAACGGCCAGGCGCAGGCCGGGGGTGCGGTCGATCAGGGTCTCCAGGACGACCTGGAGTTCCATCCGGGCGAGCTGCGCGCCGATGCAGTGGTGCACCCCGTGCCCGAAGCCGAGGTGCGGGTTGGCCTGCCGGGTCAGGTCGAGCCGGTCCGGCTCGGCGAAGACGGTCCCGTCGCGGTTCGCCGACGGGATCGACACCACCACCGGCTCGCCGGCCCGCACCAGCACGCCGCCGAGCTCGACGTCCTCCAGCGCGTAGCGGGCGAAGGCCGAGGACGCGCCGAGCGGGACGAAGCGCATCAGCTCCTCGACGGCGCCCGGCACCAGCGCCGGCTCCGCCCGCAGCCGGTCCCACTCGTCGGGGTGGGTGAGCAGCACGTACACGAAGTTGGGAATCTGGGTGACGGTGGTCTCGTGGCCGGCGGCGAGCAGCCCCGCGGCCAGCCGCACGACCTCGTCCTCCGCGAGCCGGTCGTCCGCGTCGCGGGCCCGGACCATCGCGCCGAGCAGGTCGTCGGTGGGCTCGCGGCGCCGCCGCGCGATCAGCTCGCCCATGTACGCGAACAGGTTGTCGATGTACTGCTGGGCCACCTCCGGGCTGAGCGAGGTGGTCGACACGATCGCCTCGGACCAGGTGTGGAAGCGGTCCTGGTCGGTCACGGGCACCCCGAGCAGGTCGCAGATGACCCGGATCGGCAGCGGGGTGGCCAGGTGCTCCACCAGGTCGGCGGGCGGGCCGGCGGCGAGCATCGCGTCGACCAGCTCGTCGGCCGCCTTCCGGGTGCGGGGACGCAGCGCCTCCACCCGCCGGGCGGTGAACGCCTTCGCCACCAGCCGGCGCAGCCGGGTGTGCTCCGGCGGGTCCATGGACAGGATGCCGGTGTCCTGCTGTCGCGCCGAGTTGCGGGGCTCGTCGCGGCCCACCGAGGCGGCGCGGCTGAACCGGGGGTCGCCGAGCACGGTCCGGACGTCGGCGTGCCGGGTGGCGAGCCAGGCCGGCTCCCCGAAGGGCATCCGGATCCGGGTGAGCGGTTCGTCCCGGCGCAGCCGGGCGTAGCGAGGGTCGAGGTTGAGCCGGTCGGGCTCGCTGAACGGATAGCGCTGCGGTCGGGTCGTCTCGGGGGCCTCTGTCACCGGTCGACTTCCTCTCGTCGCGACGTCCGAGGGGGACGCCGGTCCGGTCGGGGGCTGACTCCACGAAGAGTCATGTTCCGACTGCGGATAGTAGCGAGACTGGTCGATCCTTGGCTAGCGGCGAGTGTCGATCGGCCGGCGACCGCCGCTCCGGCCCGCCCGGCGGCCGACCTGGAGCCGGTCCCGGGGGCCACGAGCGGGCGCTCGGAGACGACCTCCCCGACCCGCCGGCCGAACGGTCCGGAGACGACGCTCCCGGGCCGCCGGCGGTGCGGCGACCCGGGAGGGGTACGACGAGGTCAGCGGACCTGGTCGCCCTCGCCCGTGCGGGCCTGGGCCTGGTCGACGCCCTTGTCGATCTGCTCGTCGTACTTGCCGCCGGTGCGCCGGTCGGCCATGTCGCCGCCCTTCTCCAGACCCTGGTCGACCTGCTTGTCGTGCTTGTCGGCGAAGTCCTTGGCCTTGTCCATGAAGTCGCTCATCGGGTCCTCCTCGAATCGGGGTTCGGTCTCAGCCTTCCCTGGCGGTCCGGGCGCAAACGCGGACCGGACGGGCCCCGGCAGGGGCGGCGGGATCGCCCAGCCGACACCGGACCACGCCCCGGGACATCTAGCGTGAAGGGACGCGGGTGTCGCAGGGACGCCAGCCGGGTACCGACTCGCCGGAGATCGAGGAGGGCCGACGTGGTCGCAGACGGTGCCGGGCGGACGCCCGAAGGGACGACGGACCGGGGGGCGGGGCCCCGGCAGGCATGGGCGGCCCTGCCCTGGCTGGTCCGCTCGGCCGTGGTGTGGAGCGCCTGCCTGGTGGTGGTCGTCGCCGGGCTCTACCTGCTGGGGAAGATCGCGGTGCTGCTCGCGCCGCTGGCCATCGCGCTGGCCGCCACGGTCTTCCTCGCCGCGCTGCTCGATCCGGTGCAGCTCGCGCTGCGCCGGCTGCGCCTGCCCGCCTCGCTGGCCGCCCTGCTCACCGTGCTGCTGCTGCTCGGCGTGCTGTTCGGGGTCGGGGCGCTGGTCTGGAACCTGACCGCGAACCAGTTCGGCGAGCTGAGCCAGGAGCTGACCCAGGGCCTGCGGCGGACCCGCGAGTTCGTCACCTCCACGCTGCCGGTCAGCGACCAGCAGCTCGACCAGCTGCTCGACCAGGCCCGGCAGGGCTTCGGGCAGGGCTCGGTGGATCCCGTCTCGGGGGCCCGGACGGCCGCCGAGGTGGTCGGCTCGGCGCTGCTCGCGCTCGTGCTGCTGTTCTTCCTGCTCAAGGACGGCCGGTCGATGTGGCACTGGACGCTGTCCCGGGCGACCGGGCCGAACCGGTCGGTGACCGCGGAGGCGGGCCGGGTCGGCTGGCGGACGCTGGGCGCGTACAGCCGGGGCACGATGGTGATCGCCGCGATCGACGCGATCGGCATCGGCCTGGCCCTGGTGCTGCTGCGGGTGCCGCTGGCCTTCCCGCTGGCGCTGATCACCTTCTTCGGCGGCTTCATCCCGATCATCGGGGCGACCGTGGCCGGGGCGGTCGCGGTGCTGGTGGCGCTCGCGGCGAAGGGGCCGGTCACCGCGCTGCTGGTCCTCGCCGCCGTGATCGCCGTGCAGCAGATCGAGGGCAACCTGCTGGAGCCGCTGATCATGAAGCGTCAGGTGCGCCTGCACCCGGCGGTGATCCTGGTGGCGGTCACCGCCGGCACGCTGATCGCCGGGATCGCCGGCGCCTTCGTCGCGGTGCCGATCACCGCCGTCGTCTGGCGCGTCATCGACACCGTCCAGCAACACCGCCGCCCCGTCACCGACCCGGCCCCCTCCGCCTCCCCCGGCCAGGATCCCCGGTGATCGTCAGGTCGGCGGCCGGCCCGCACGACCCCGGCCTCGGGGGTGCTGTCAGCGGGCCAGGTGGGTGGCGAACCAGTCGGCGGCGCTGTGGGCGACCTGCTCCAGGGTGCCGGGCTCCTCGAAGAGGTGGGTCGCCCCCGGGATCACCGTCAGCTCGGCCGTCTCCGGCAGCGCGTCCTGCGCCTGCTCGTTGAGGGTGATCACCTGCTCGTCGAGGCCGCCGACCAGCAGCAGCGTGGGCGCGCGTACCTGGCCGAGGGCGGGGCCGGCCAGGTCGGGGCGACCGCCCCGGGAGACCACCGCGCCGACGAGGTCGGGCCGGGCCGCCGCCGCCACCAGGGCCGCGGCGGCCCCGGTGCTGGCCCCGAAAAGCCCGATCGGCACCGCCCCGAAGGGCCGCTCGGCCGCCAGCCAGTCCACGACCGCCGCGAGCCGGCCGGCGAGCAGCCCGATGTCGAAGCGCAGCTCGGCGGTGCGGGCGTCCACCCGGTCCTCCGCCGGGGTCAGCAGGTCGACCAGCACGGTGCCCAGGGCGCTGCGGTTGAGCACGTGCGCCACGGCCGTGTTGCGCGGGCTGTGCCGGGAGCTGCCGCTGCCGTGCGCGAAGAGCACCACACCCGCCGGCTCGGCCGGCACCAGCAGGTCGGCCGGGAGTTCGGCGTCCCCCGCCGGGATCGTCACCTCGCTGCTGCGCACGTCCATCTCCGCCTCCGTCCCGTACGTCCGTCCCCGAGCGCTCGCATACCCGCCCGCCCGGCCGGCAAGCGGGACCGTCCGCCCGGCGTTTGTGGCCGGGGGCGTCGGGTAGGCGGCGGGGGACCGCAGACCGTACCGGCGCAACCGCGCCCCCGACGGATCGCGAGGATCGCCATGGCGCAGCAGCGAGAGTCCCGCCAGCAGACCGCCGAGCGCGAACGGCGCGAACAGGACACCGAACGCGGCCGGGACTGGGCGGACGAGGCGGCCCAGGCGCGCACGGCCGACGACCCGCGGGCGATGGCGCCCCGCGACGCGTCCGGCCGGCCGTCGCAGGGCCGACCGCTCTGACCGGCACCGCCGGCCGCCCGGCCCGCAGGCGCGTCGGACCGACCCGCGCCGCCGGCCGCCCCGCGGCACCGACCCTGACCGCCGCCGCCGGCCCGCCGAGGAGCGGGCCGGCGGTGCGTCACGGCTCGTTCTCGGGCAGCCGGAGCAGCGGGGCCCGGCCCGGCGCCTGCTCCGGGGCAGGCCCGGAGACCTCCGCCGGCGGGATCGGCACGGTGACGGGCTCCGCGCAGGTGACCCGGACCTTCTCGCCGTGGTGGCGCAGCTCCAGCACGTCCTCCGGGTCGCCGTGGCGCAGCGCGTACGTGGTCTCGTGCGGCCGGACGTCCACCCGCAGCCGCATCCCGCGCCACTGGAGCGAGAACTCCAGCCGCCCGAGCCGGCTGGACAGGCGGGGCGCGAACGACAGCGTCCCGTCGTGGTCGCGCAGTCCGCCGAACCCGGCGACCAGGGCGATCCAGGCCCCGGCGAGCGACGCCATGTGCACGCCGTCGCGGGTGTTCTCGTTGAGGTCGTGCAGGTCCATCAGCGCGGCCTCGCGCAGGTAGATGTGCGCCAGCTCCGGGTGGCCCACCTCGGCCGCCAGCACCGACTGGGTGCACGCCGACAGCGACGAGTCCCGCACCGTGCGGCGCTCGTAGTAGAGGAAGTTGCGCAGCTTCTGCTCGGGGGTGAACGCGTCGCCCCGCCAGTGCATGGCGAGGACCAGGTCCGCCTGCTTGACCACCTGCTTGCGGTAGAGGTCGAAGTACGGGTAGTGCAGCAGCAGCGGGTACTTCTCCGGCGGGGTGTGCGCGAAGTCCCACTCCTGGAGCCGGGTGAAGCCCTCCACCTGCTCGTGGACGTCGATCTCCTCGTCGTACGGGATGTGCATGGCCGCCGCCGCGTCCCGCCAGGCGGCGGCCTCCTCGTCGGTGACGCCGAGGTGGAACGCCTCGTCCCGGTGGCGCATCACCGCCTCGGCGGCGGTGATCAGGTTCCGTTGCGCCATCAGGTTGGTGTAGATGTTGTCGTTCTTCACCGCCGTGTACTCGTCGGGGCCGGTGACCCCGTCGATGTGGAACTGGCCGTGCCGGTCGTGGTGGCCCAGCGACCGCCACAGGCGGGCCGTCTCCACGAGCAGTTCCAGCCCGATCTCGCGTTCCAGGTCGGTGTCCTGGGTGACCTGCACGTAGCGTCGCAGCGCGTCGGCGATGCCCGCGCCGATGTGGAAGGCGGCGGTGCCGGCCGGCCAGTAGCCCGACGACTCCGGGCCCTCGATGGTGCGCCAGGGGAACGCGGCGCCCTCCAGGTTGAGCGTCCGGGCCCGCTCCTGCGCGGCGGCCAGGGTGCGGTACCGCCAGTGCAGCGCGTCCCGCACGGCGGCGGGGTGGGTGTAGGTGAGCACGGGCAGGACGAACATCTCGGTGTCCCAGAAGGCGTGCCCGTCGTACCCGGGCCCCGTCAGGCCCTTCGCGGCGATCGGCCGCTGCTCGGCCCGGGCGCCGGCCTGGAGGACGTGGAACATGCCGAACCGGACGGCCTGCTGGATCTCCGGGTCGCCCTCCACCACGACGTCGGCGGTGTCCCAGAACTCGTCGAGGTATTCGCGCTGCTCCCGACGCAGCCCGTCCCAGCCGTCCAGGCGCGCCCCCGTCAGGGCGGCCTCGACCTGGTCACGCATCGCCGGCAGCGAGCGGCGGCTCGACCAGCCGTACGCCAGGTACTTGACCACCCGCAGCGTCTCGCCCGGCTTGAGCACGCACCCGATCGTGGTGCGCACCCAGTCCTCGTACCCCTCGGACTGGATGGTCTTGCGCGCCGGGGCGTACACCTCGTGTTCCATCGCGGCGGCCACCCGCAGGCCGGAGACCTTGGTCCGGTGGATCAGCAGCCCGCCGTCGGGGGTGGTCAGCTCCTCCTCCGCCTGCAACGGCGACTCCAGCACGGCCGCGACCCGGGGATCCCGGCTCTGCGGGGGCAGCGCCTCGTTCGCCACCAGCTCCGACTGGATGATCAGCCGCAGCGGGCCGTCGACCGCCTCCACCTCGTAGTTGATCGCCGCGACGGCGCGCTGGGTGAAGGAGACCAGCCGGGTGGTGCGGACCTTGACCTCCCGGCCCGCCGGGGAGCGCCAGTGCAGCTCCCGATGCAGGGTGCCGGCGCGCAGGTCGAGGACCCGCTCGTGGGCGAGGAGTTCGCCGTACCGGACGTCGAGCGGCTCGTCGTCGACCAGCAGCCGGATCAGCTTGCCGTTGGTGACGTTGACGATCGTCTGGCCGGACTCGGGGAACCCGAAGCCGGCCTCCGCGTAGGGCAGCGGGCGCAGCTCGTAGAAGGAGTTGAGGTAGGTGCCGGGCAGGCCGTGCGGCTCGCCCTCGTCGAGGTTGCCGCGCAGCCCGACGTGCCCGTTGGAGAGGGCGAAGACCGACTCCGACTGGGCCAGGACGTCCATGTCCAGCCGGGTCTCCCGGACGTGCCACGGCTCGACGGGATAGGCGCGTTCCCTGATCACGCGGGCCGTCCGGTGTCGAGCAGGTCGGCGAGGTCGGTGACCACGACGTCGGCGCCGTGGGCGCGCAGCTCCGCGGCCTGGCCGACCCGGTCGACCCCGACCACGTAGCCGAACCCGCCGGCCCGGCCGGCTGCCACGCCGGCCAGCGCGTCCTCGAAGACGGCGGCGTTGGCGGGGTCGACCCCGAGCAGCCGGGCCCCGGCCAGGAAGGTGTCCGGGTGCGGCTTGCCGCGCAGCCCCTCGGCGCGGGCGACCAGCCCGTCGATCCGCCCCTCGAGCAGCGGTTCCAGGCCGGCGGCGGCGACCACCTCGCGGCCGTTGGCGCTGGCGGTGACGACCGCACGGCGCAGGCCGGCGGCGACGGCGGCCTTCAGGTAGGTGACCGAGCCGGGATAGACGTCCACGCCGTGGGTGCGCAGCCGCTCCAGCAGCAGGACGTTCTTGCGGTTGCCGACCCCGTTGACCGTGTCGGCGTCGGGCGGATCGTCGGGCGTCCCCTCGGGCAGCACGATCCCCCGGGAGGCGAGGAAGGTCCGCACCCCGTCGGCGCGCGGCCGGCCGTCGACGTACCGGTTGTAGTCCGGCCCGGGGTCGAAGGGGCGGAACGGTTCGCCGGTGACGGCGGCACGCTGGCGCAGATAGCCGTCGAACGTCTCGGTCCACGCGGCGTTGTGCACCCGGGCGGTCTGCGTCAGCACACCGTCCAGATCGAAGAGACAGGCGGTCACGTGAGCAGGCAGGCCCAGCACGGTACGAATCTATCCACACCGCCGGGCCGGCAAACCGTTTTCCGCCCGCTTGCCCGGACCGGCTCAGTGCGGGCGCAGCGTCCAGAGCACCGTCATCTCCCCGGTCAACTTCCCCTGCTCGGTGGCGATCTCCACCCGGACGGGGAACTCCGGTCGCCGGCCGGCCGCCAGCTCGGCGACCACCTCGGCGGGGGACGAGACGAGCCGCGCGGTCGCCAGCACGGGCCCGAGGGCGAGCTTGCGGTACGCGATCTCGGCCCGCACCGCCAGCGGCGTGGCCCGGTCGAGCAGCTGCCCGAACGCGGCCAGCACGACCGCGCCGGAGGCGGTCTCGCCGAGGGTGAACATGGCCCCCGCGTGCGGCCCGCCGACGTGGTTGTGGGTGGCGGGCGAGTCGGGCAGGCGGACGACGGCCCGCACTCCGCCCTGCGCCTCGGGAGCCACCTCGACGAATTCGAGGCCGAGCGTGCGGGCGAACGGCACCGCCTCCAGCATGCCGGCCGCCACCTGGCGCGAGTCGATTGTCATGCCCTGACGTTACTAGCCGGTAACTTCGGCCACAACCCGGTGGCCGCCGGAGGGCGGCGTCCCGGGGCCCGTCAGCGCCAGCCGACGTCGATGCGGTCGCCCCGCTCGTCGAAGAAGTGCAGCGCGTCCATCCGCACGGAGACGGCGAGGGGGTGGCCGGCGGCGACCGAGGGGTACGGCGCGAGCCGGACCGCCAGTTCGGCGGGGCGGCGGTGGTGCCGGCCCGGGTCGCTGAGCACGCTGGTCCGGGTCCCGGTGGCCGGGACGGGCTCCTCCTCCGCCGCCGCGCGCCCGGTCAGCCGCTGCATCACCTGGCCGAACCGGCGCAGGCCACCCTGGTCGACGGGGGCGTCGACCCGGGCGCCCATCTCGTCCACGACGATCGCGGTGGCCCCGATGTCGAGGAACGCGAGCGACTCGTGGCCGTGGTGCTCCAGGTAGCGGATCCGGCCGTGCAGCACGTCGCCCTGGGTGTCCGGGGCGACCGGGGTGAGCGCCTCGGCCCGCATCCCGACCACGATCCGCTCGCCGTGGTAGTGCGCGACCGCCCGGCTGCGGATGTCGTCCCAGGGCAGGTAGAGCGCCTGCTCGCCGAGGGTGAGGGTGACGTAGCGGTCGAGGTGGACGTAGACCGACGCCTCCAGCAGGTTCATCCGCGGGCTGCCGAGGAACGCGGCCACGTAGAGGGTGGCCGGGCGGCCGTACACCTGGGTGGGGGTGCCGACGTCCTGGAGGACGCCCTTGCGCATGATGGCGACCCGGTCGGCCATGGTCAGTGCCTCGGCCTGGTCGTGGGTGACGTAGATGGTGGTGACGCCCAGCTCGCGGGTCAGGCCGGAGATCTCGGCGCGCAGCTCGGCGCGGAGCCCGCTGTCGAGGTTGGACAGCGGCTCGTCCATCAGGAACAGCCCGGGACGGCGGACGATGGCCCGGCCCATCGCGACCCGCTGGCGCTGCCCGCCGGAGAGCTGGCTGGGCTTGCGGCCGAGCACGTCGCCGATGCCGAGCGCGCTGGCCACGTCGGTGACCCGTTCGCCGCGCGGCTCGGGCTCCACCCCGGCCAGCCGGAGCGGAAAGGCGATGTTGTCGTTGACCGTCATGTGCGGGTAGAGCGCGAAGTCCTGGAAGACCATCGCGATCTTCCGGTCGCGCGGCGGCAGGTCGTTGGCCAGTTCGCCGTCGAGCAGCACCGCTCCCGACGTCGGGTCCTCCAGCCCGGCGACCATCCGGAGGACGGTGGACTTCCCGCAGCCCGACGGGCCGAGCAGCACCATGAACTCGCCGTCGTTGACGTCGAGGTTGACGCTGTCGACGGCGAGGGTGCCGTCCCGGAAGACCTTGGTGACATCCTTGAGCGCGACGGTGGTCACCGTGCCCTCCCCCCAGCTCGTGGACCGGACCCCGAATGACTGTGACGAGGATCATTGGCCTCGCACATCGGGTAAACGTGCCATGTTCGGCTCGTGACGGTCCGGTGACGTCCACCGGACGGGACGCCCGGCCGGTCAGCAGCGGCCCGGGGCCGGCTCCGGCCGTTCGCCGAGGAAGACCCGGCGGACCACCCGCTCGGCGGCGTGGCCGTCGTCGAGCGCGCAGAACCGGGCCCGGAACCGCTGCCGGGCCTTCGTGGCCGCCTCCGCGTCGACCGCCCCCGACCGGAACAGGTCGAGCAGGTCGGCGAAGCCGGTGGCGACCGCGCCGGGCGGCTCCGCGAGCAGGTCGAAGTAGACGCCCCGGGCCAGCCGGTACGCCTCCCAGTCGGGGGCGTAGACGACGATCGGCCGGTCCAGCACGGCGTAGTCGAACATCGCCGACGAGTAGTCGGTGATCAGCACGTCCGCCACGAGGTAGAGGTCCTCGACGCGCGGGTGGGCGCTGACGTCGCGCACCCGGTCCCGGTCGGCCGGGCGTCGGGCGCGGCGGTCGCGGTCGTGGAAGTAGTGGCTGCGCATCAGCAGCCGGCCGGCCGGGCCGAGCACGTCGAGCAGGCGCTCCGGGTCGAACGGCGGCCGGTAGCCGGGCAGGTGTTCGCGGTGCGTCGGGGCGTACAGGACGACCCGTTCGCCGGGGCCGACGCCGAACTCCGCGCGCAGCCGGAGCACCTCCTCGTCGGTGGCGGTGACCAGCCGGTCGTTGCGCGGGTAGCCCACCTCAAGGGTGGTGTACGCGGCCGGGTACGCCCGCTCCCACATCTGGGTGGAGAAGCTGTTCGCGCTGATGCTGTAGTCCCACCGGTCCACCCGGCGCAGCAGCCCGGCGAAGTCCATCCCCACCGCGCCGATCGGGTACCGCTGCTGGTCGAGCCCCATCACCTTGACCGGGGTGCCGTGGTGGGTCTGCACGTGCACCGTGCCCGGCCGCTTGCGGACGAAGTCCGGGAAGTTGACGTTGTTGACCAGCCAGCGGGCCCGGGCCAGCGCCCGGTAGTACGCGGGCGTGCCGGCCACCACGTACTCCACGCCGTCCGGCAGCGTGTGCACCCGGTCCCGCCGGACGATCCACAGCCCCCGGACCCCGGGCGCCAGCCGCCGCGCCGCCTCGTAGACGGCGGCCGGGTTGTCCGAGTAGCCGCGGTACCAGTACGCCGCGTAGACGGCCAGCGTGGGGTCGACCGGCCGGCGCAGTTCGGCGCGGTAGTACTCGCGCAGCACCGCGTCCCGGGCCAGCCGGGCGGCCCGCCGCGCCCGGGGCACGACCCGCCGCCTGGTGCTCCGTGCCGTACGCCGGGCGGCGTCGCGCGCCCGGTAGGCGCCGCGAAGCGCGCTGAACGTCCGCCACCGGCCGGCGGCCACCAGGCGGTGCTTGAGCCCCTCGGCGCCCTCCGGCGCCGGATAGCCGCCGGGCGGCAGCCAGCGGGCGTGGTCGGTGGTGATCTGCGCGAAGAAGGCCGGGCGCAGCTCGGGGGCGATCCGCTGCCCGTTGCCGAGCACGGTGAGGTAGTGCCAGATCATCCGCTCGAACACCGCGGGGCGCAGGTCGTCGACCCGCGGCCCCCAGGAGTCCATCAGCCGGAACACCCGGTGCCACTGGTCGAACACCTCGAAGTGCCGGTCGCCCCGGGTCCTGGTGATCGCGCCGGCCCGCCGCTGGCGGTAGTTGACGCAGACCCGGTCCAGCACGCCGATCCGCTCGGCGGCCATCAGCACGGGGTAGCTGAACGAGACGTCCTCGTACCAGCCGGGGGCGAAGCGCAGCCCCTCGTCGATCAGGAACTGCCGGCGCACCAGCCGGTTCCAGGCGGTGTGCAGCAGCCGCAGGGTCTCGGGCCGCTCCCGCAGTCGGAAGGTGTCGCCGGGCGGCTCGGGGAACACCTCCGCCATCGCGCTGCCGGTGGTCGCGTTGTTCCAGTGCGTCCGCACGTGGTCGACCAGGAGCACGTCGGGCCGGGTGGCCCGGAGGCGCTCGGCCACCTCCGCCAGGCACCCCGGGGCGAGCCAGTCGTCGCCGTCGACGAACCAGACGTAGTCGCCGACGGCCCGGTCCAGCCCGATGTTGCGGGCCGGACCGAGCCCCACGTTCTCCGTCAGCCGGACGGCGTGCATCCGCCGGTCGCGGGCCGCGTACTCGGCGAGGATCTCGCCGCTGTCGTCGGGCGAGCAGTCGTCGACGCCGATCACCTCGATGTCGGCGACCGGCTGACCGAGGATGGAGTCCAGGCATTCGCGCAGGTAGCCCTGCACCCGGTAGGCCGGCACGACGAAGCTGATCAGTGTCATCGGCCGGCCCCCTCCGTCAGCCCGGCGAGCGACCTCCCGCGCCGGCCAGGCCCACCGACGCCCGCGCGGCGCGGGCGGGCAGGACCACCCAGGCGAGGGCGACACTCCCCACAAAAACCACGAGAAGGTACGTTCCGAGTGTAGCCATCCCGATCCCCGCAATTCCGACTATCGCCGCGAGGGCCAGCAGCACCGAACGCCCCTCCCAGCCGAGCGTGGCGCCGTGCAGCGGCGGGGCCGACTGCCGCTTCTCCAGCCGCGCGGTCAGGTCGTAGTGGTGCAGCGTGAGCACGAAGACGTAGCCGAAGACCAGCCACGGCGGCCCGTCGCCGACCACCCCGACCGCGATGGCGAACAGGTACTCGCCCGCCCGCAGCGCGGCCGGCACCAGCCAGTCCAGCGGCCCGTTGTGCGCCGCGCCCGCCCCGAGGCCGCCGGCCAGGAGCACCAGCAGCGCGACCGGCACCGCCCAGCGCAGCCCGTCCGCCCCGGCGCCGTCCGTCGCGACGAGCGCCGCCACCAGCAGCGCCGCCGGCCCCAGCGCCGCGAGCACCGCCAGCGTCAGCGGGCCCACCGGGCGGACCACCGGCAGGAGCCGGGCCAGCGGCCCGTCGTCGCGGTGCAGGGTGGCGTCGACCGTGTCCAGCACCGGCACCCACATCCAGCGGGCGCGCAGCGTGCGCAGCGCCCCGGTGTACGCGAAGGCCAGCACCCCCCACGCCAGCACCGCGTAGAGGCTGACCAGCGGGCCGAACAGCGCCACGGTGATCGCGATCAGCGCCCACCGCTCCCCGATCGGGAAGACCACCGTCCGCTTGAGCCAGTACGACACCGAGCCCGTGTCGGCCTGCACCCGGTTGGAGGCGGCGTTGAGCTTGTCGCCGATGCCGCCGCCGGAGGCGCCGACCGCCTTCGGCCGGCGGGCGGCCTCGTCGTGCAGCACGCCGTACCAGGTGTCGGTCATGTGCCGGACGGTCTGGAGCGTGATCGCGGCGATCGCCAGCGCCCAGCCGTACCGGAACCCGGCGTGGGTCGCCCCGTAGCCGAGGCCGGCGTAGACCACGTACTCCTTCGCGCGGTCGGCCATCGTGTCCAGCCAGCCGCCCCAGGCGCTGAAGTGCCGGGTGTAGCGGGCCAGCTGCCCGTCCACGCAGTCGAGCACGAAGCCGAGGTAGAGCAGCACCGCCCCGGCGATCAGCGCCGGCCGCCCGCCGACGCCGAAGAGCACCGCGGCGGCCACCGCGAAGGCCACCGAGATCATCGTGACGGCGGTCGGGCCGAGCCCGAGCTTCGCCGACGCCTTCGTCACGTACGGCGACCAGGTGCTGACGAAGAACGTGGTGAAGAAGTCGTCGCGCTCCTTCACCGAGAGCTTCAGCTCGGCCCGGTCCTCGTCGACGGCGGCCACGGCCGCCTCCGCGGCGGCCAGCCCCGCCGGGTCGGTCACCCGGCGCGCGACGAGCAGGCGTACCCGATGGGCGAAGGTCAGCACGCCGAGCCCGGCGAGGCCGGCGAAGAGCCGGTCCACGGCGGGCCCGGTCACCGGCGGCGCGACGGCCGACGGGCCGCCGGCGGGCAGCACCCCGGCGGCGGCCCGCGCGGCGGCGGCGAGCGACGGCAGGTCGTCGACGCCGACCCGCAGCGCGCCGCCGAAGACGCCGGTGGCGTCGCCGTCCAGCGCCTCCGGCGACCCGGCCTCGACCACCTGGCCGCGCTCCTCGCGCACGGCCGCGCGGCCGTCGCCGGGCGGGTCGGTCAGCACCAGCGCCACGGTCGGCCCGACCGGGCTGGTCGCCAGGTGCCGCAGGACGGCCGTGTGCGCGACCAGGTCGGCGCCCGTGACCAGCACCGGCCCGGTGGCCGCGTCGACCAGGGCGGCCAGCTCGTCCAGATCGGCGGCGCGGCGCACGTCGTCCGCCCCGGCCCGGCGCAACTGGGCGGCCAGCCGGTCGGCGAGGGGTTCGCCCGCGCGGGTGGGCAGGCTCGCGGCCGGGGCGTCGGCGGCGAGCACGATCGCGAGCGTCACCGCGGGACCGCGGTGTGGTACGCGTCGAGCGCCTCGGCGATCGTGCCGTCGACGCTCAGCCGGCCCCCGTCGAGGTAGAGCCCCCGACGGCAGAACCGGGTCAGGTCCTTTTCGTTGTGTGACACCAGCACCAGAGTGCGCCCCTCCCCGAGCAGACGGTCGATCGTCGCATAACACTTCTTGCGGAACTCCGCGTCCCCGACCGCGGTCACCTCGTCCATGAGCAGGATCGGGTGCGGCAGGTGCGAGATGATCGCGAAGCCGAGCCGCACCTTCATGCCGGACGAGTAGTGCCGCACCGAGGTGTCGATGGCCCGCTCCACCTGCTCCCCGGCGAACGAGACGATGTCGTCGAAGTGCCGGCGCAGGTAGCCCGCCGACAGCCCGTGCAGCCCGCCGACCAGGTAGAGGTTCTCCCGCCCGGTCAGGTCGTTGGAGAACCCGGCCGAGAGCTCCAGCAGCGGCGCGACGTCGCCGCGCACCCGGATCCGGCCCTCGTCGGGGATCAGCACGCCGGCGATCAGCCGCAGCAGCGTGCTCTTGCCGGTGCCGTTGCGGCCGATCACGCCGACCGTCTCGCCGGCCTCGACCGAGAACGAGACGTCCCGCAGCGGCCAGAACCGGCCGTCCGCCGCGCCCCGCCGCCCCCGGTGGATGAACAGCTCACGCAGCCGTAGCTGCCGCCGCCGGTTGCGGACGAACCGGATGCCGAGCCCCTCCGCCTCGATGATCGGGTCGGCCATCGTCACAGTTCCTTGAGCACGGCGGGTTCGAGCCGGCGGAACGACCACCAGCCGGCGGCCAGCACCAGCAGGCTGACGCCGGCCGACGTGGCGAGCAGCCGGGCGTCGGGGAACTCGTCCGGGTACCAGACCGCGTGGTGGAGCTGGAAGATGCCGACCAGCGGGTTCAGCTCGTACGCGGCCTTCAGCCAGCCCGGCAGGTCGGCGTCGCGCACGAGGCTCAGCGGGTAGATGATCGGCGTCGCGTAGAAGAGCACCCGGATGATCAGCCGCATGAAGCGTTCGACGTCGCGCATCAGCACGTTGACCGCCGAGAGCAGCAGCGCGAGCCCGACCAGCAGGACGGCCTGCACCGCCACCGCGAGCGGCAGGGCGAGCAGCGACCAGCCCGGCTGGATCCGGCCGTTCGCGGCGTAGCCGACGGCGACGGCGACCAGGATCGGCAGGCCGGCGGCGTACTCGGCGAAGCGGCCGGTGACCCGGCCGATCGGGAAGACCTGGCGGGGCACGTTCATCGTCGTGATCAGCCGGGACTGGCCGGTCAGCGCGTTGGTGGCCTCGCTCAGCGCCGAACTGGTCCACATCCAGGCGAAGATCCCGGTGATCAGGAACAGCGGGTACGAGTCCGCCGCGTCGCCCAGGTGGCGGGTGGTGTCGCGGGAGTAGAGGACGCCGAAGACGAACCAGTAGATCGCCCCCATGCCGAGGGGCTCGATGAGTGACCAGAGGTAGCCGAGCACCGACTGCTGGTACTTCACGGCGAGGTCGCGCTTGACGAGGATGCGCAGGGAGTTGCGGTGCGACCACAACGCCGCGACGCCAGAGGTCACCGCCGCCTCCCGCCTCACCGGACGGACGACAGGTTAGCAGTCCGTGATCCAGCGCACTCTCAGCACTCGATCACGTTGACGGCCAGGCCGCCGCGCGCCGTCTCCTTGTACTTCACCTTCATGTCCGCGCCCGTCTCCCGCATGGT